>JBAYYP010000003.1:0-79617 GCA_041672955.1 Arcobacteraceae bacterium | reverse complement strand
GAGAGAATATTTAGCAAAAAAATAAAACACTTGGCCACTTATGATACAATATCGCAAGAATACTTTTTAACTACTCAACTGGCCAAATGCTCTTGCGTTTGTGTGGCCAAGTTCATGCGTCTCAACAATTAATAAACTCAACAAGTAATAAAAATCTAAAATTGTACAAAATTATATAAATTTATAAACATTAATACAAAAATAACAATTCTTTAATTCTTGCTTAAATCTTAAAATATTTTAATAGAAAAATTAATTTTCTAATTGTGCTTATTTATATATACAGAAAACAGATGTTTTCCGACACTTCCATAAAAATATTCAAAATTATCCAAAAAATAGCCAAATAATATACGAAAAACACTATCGGATTATGATACAATACGGAAACTATATAAAAGGGGTTTTCCGTATGTTAATTGGATATGTTAGAGTTTCAACTGATGATCAAAACTTAAATTTACAAAAAGATGCACTTTTGAAATTTGGTATTGATGCTAGAAATATTTTTGAAGATAAAACTTCAGGTTCAAAAGATAAAAGAGTTGGTCTTGATAAAGCTATTGAATTTCTACAAGAAGGTGACACTTTAGTTGTTTGGAAATTAGACAGACTTGGAAGAAGTTTAGCTCATCTTATAAATGTCATTACCAGTTTAAAAGAAAAGAGTATCTCTTTTATTTCTATAACTGAAGGAATGGATACAACAACTGCATCTGGTGAACTCTTTTTTCACATATTTGGAGCATTAGCACAATTTGAAAGAAGTCTAATTCAAGAAAGAGTAAAAGCAGGACTTGAAGCTGCTAAAAAAAGAGGAGTAACCGGTGGAAGACCAAGAGCCATTGGTGATGAAAAACTTCTTGTTATAAAAGAAGCTTTATCAAATGGTATGAGTAAAGCAGCAGCTTGTAGAACCTTTGGAGTTAAAAGAAGTACTTTGATTGATAGTTTGAATAG
The DNA here is from genome assembly GCA_041672955.1 of Arcobacteraceae bacterium. Classification (GTDB taxonomy): domain Bacteria; phylum Campylobacterota; class Campylobacteria; order Campylobacterales; family Arcobacteraceae; genus Marinarcus. Next base: position 78,657 of record JBAYYP010000003.1, on the reverse strand, counting down.
GGGTTAGTTATAAACTTATTGCACTTATACTGCCTAAATAATAAAATTGGGAACATTGGTATTTATTTTTGGAACAGTTTTCACTAATGAAAAAATTGTTCTAAAAAGAGTTGAGAATTGGAGCATCTTCAGTGATACGATAAATATAGTTTTCCATACCGTTATTTGGTATGGAAACCTTGCTTTTTCATACCAATTTAGTTAAAATGATTCCATGAAAAAACAAAAATGGATTTGGGAATATGAAGAATATCCTAATTTTAAATATGATAAAGATAGATTATCGCTAATATTAAGAGATATTGCTTATGAGCAAGGTAAACTAAAAGCTTTTATGCTTTTAATGGACAAAGAAAGTACAGAATACTCTTTAGCTACTACCCTTGAAAATGAGATAATAGCCAGTTGTCAAATTGAAGGAGAAATATTAAATAGACAAAGTGTACGATCCTCTATTAAACAAAAACTTGGACTTGAATCAGAGGAACACTATAAGACTATTAGGAAAGAAGACAACTATGTTGAAATATTAATTGATGCTAATACACATTATAATGAAGATTTAAATTTAGAAAAAATATTTGGTTGGCATCATGCAATGTTTGAAAAGGGTTACAGTGGATTTTCTAAAATAAAAGTAGCCGAGTTTAGAGGCATAGGCTCTATGCAAGTTGTATCAGGTGATTATGGAAAGGAAAAGATTCATTATGAAGCACCACCATTTGATACACTAGAGCAAGAAATGAATAATTTTATTCAATGGTTTAATGAAGCACCTAGTTCTTTAGAAAAAGCAGCAATTACACATCTTTGGTTTGTAATTATTCACCCTTTTGATGATGGGAATGGTCGTATAACTAGGGCTTTAACAGATAGAGTTTTATCCAAACTAGAAAAGTCTTCTTTTTCAAAAATTTATACTATGTCAAAGAGTATCTATGAAGACAGAATTGGATACTATAATGCTCTAGACGAAACAACAGGTAGATTTCAAAAAGACGAACCTTTAGATATTACATATTGGATGGAATGGTTTTTTAAAACTCTACATCACTCTTTATTAGATGCACAAAAACAATTATCATACATTGTTGATAAAACAAAATTCTGGGATGCTCATAGAGGTGATGAATTAAATGCAAGACAAATTAAAGTATTAAATAAGTTTCTAGATATAGGTAGTGAAAATTTTAAAGGTGATTTAACAAAGAAAAAATATGTAAAAATTGCTAATACCGCAGAAACCAATGCATCAAGAGACTTAGCAGACTTACTTGAAAAAGCTTGCATCAAAAAAGTTGAAGGTACAACAGGAAAAGGTACTAAATATACGATAAATCATAAAACTTGATACTATAACTAGTGATTAAATAACTTTGAATATAAGAAATGAGCTGAACTTTTATTTTAAGTTTACTACTGATTCATTTATGCTCACAACTCCAAAAGTAGAAAAAAGTGACGAGCAGTTAGAAAATACCATTGCAAAATATTTCCCACAAGCAGAGTTTATATCAATAATTGATTTGCTTCACTCTGTACAGCAGCAAACTGATTTTTTAGATTGCTTCAAACACTATTCATTACAAAATACAAGAATAAAAAAACCTAACGAAAATCTTTTATATGCTTCTATAGTAGGTTATGGTTGTAATATTTCTTTATCAAAAATGTCTAAAATATCCAAAGGAATCAGTGAAAATGAACTTGACACAGCTACCACTTGGTATTTTAGTGAAGATAATACAACTGAAGCAAATGATAAAATATTAGAATTTACAGATAGTTTAGAGATTTCAAAGATACTAAGAAATAATAAAAAAATTAATCACACTTCAAGTGATGGTCAAAAATTTAATATTAAATCTTCCATCAATTCAACTAATGCTGGATATTCATTTAAATATTTTGGAACAGCAAAAGGTGTTAGTGTTTACACTTTTATTGATGAGTCTCATAAACTTTTTTATTCTACAGTTATAAATGTCAATGAAAGGGAATCAGGCTATGTAATTGATGGGTTGATGCACAATGATGTTGTTAAAAGTGATATTCATTCAACCGATACCCATGGTTTTAGTGAAGTAATATTTGGAATAACACATTTACTAGGCTTTTCATTTGCACCAAGAATTAAGAACTTTAAGAATTAACAGTTTTATGGTATTTATGATTTTACAAAAGTAGATAAAAAAGTGATCTCTATGATTAGTTGAAACTAGAGCATAATTGCATAAGGATTGGTTTTATTAGTTGAGGATCAATCTTTATGAATGAAAAGTGCTTGTAGGTCTTCAAAAGTAGCGTTTAAGCTATATTTAAAATTCTTTGTCGCATTTAAGCCGTTTATGTAAAGATACCCAAGTAGGTAGTAAAAATTAAACCTTTAAACAGATTAAGGATATGCCAAATAGTTTTGTGGTTGCTGATGACATAGAAGTAGGACATGGCAATAAAATACCATTGTGGCTATTTGGCTTTATGTATTAAGCAGTAAATAATGAATATTGAAATGCAAACAGACCAACTAACACTCTTCCTAATATAATAGAGTTTTATTCGACAACAAGGGCATTAAGTAGGGATTTGCCATATCTATTGACAACTGTTTTTTAGTTTTTAAAGTTCCTATTTAGGGTATTTTAAAAATCGACTGTCAAGCAGTATAAGTTAATATTATCTAAAAAAGTTCTTCTAGGAAGTTCAAGTTCTTTTATGTCTGTCAAGTTTATAAACAATTAAAACATTATCTTCTCTTAAGGCTTCCATGTGACCGATGATGCAATAGAAAGACTAACCGCACTTAGCAAGAGTTACTGCATAAAGTAGTCGCACTTTGAAACTTCTTCATAAATGTGGGAGTGTAAAAACAACTCGTATAATAAAATATTGGAAATATGATAATATTATCAAGTGAATTATTAGTAAAGGATTTACACAGTTGTTTTTACACTCCCTTTTAGATAGACAAAACTTCATAATTTCAGCATTAGGAAGTGATGGTACGATGTTTGAAAAATTTTACTTCAAACATATGAGCATATCCCAAAATAGTTTTTTGGTTGCTAGTTTTTTTAAATCCACTCATTAATAGGATTTGAATAATCAGCAGCATTTAAATTATTCTTTTCATTTTTAAAATATACAAGTGCATCTACAATAGTTTCATCTTCAAGAAAAAGTTTTATAAATTCTTTTAAATATAAATCGGGATAACCCTCAAGATAGTCTAATTTTTCTAATAACTCTTTAGAAGTTGTTTTAAAAACTTCCCCTTTTATCTGTTGAGATTTTTCACTTTTTATTAAAAAAGGAAACTGATGATTTATACTTGGATACATTTGATATTTTTCACAAGTAATCGCATCTGATACAAATTCTGCATCTGCTAAAAGCTCATGATTTGGATAACCTGCTTTTAATGTTCCATAGGTAAATATATAAATTTCTTTCACTTTAATTAATCCTTTAATCTTCTAAATTCTCTTGAGTAAATAGTTTCATACTCGGAAACTCCAACGCACAAAGTCTTGGATTTGGAATTTTTTTTGGATTTTCTTTATAGCAACAACCTAAATCTATTCCACAACTAAATTCATTCATTTTTGGTTCTTCAAACATGGTATGCCCATAAACATTAAAAATCTCTTTTATATCTATACTGGGTTCTCTACTCCATAAAATATGAGATTCAAAAATATCTTTATCAATTTCATATTGACTATCTTTACATTCCCAAACAGTTCCAATAGCCGAGTGGCTTACAACTAAATACCTACTATTTTCTGTTTTGTAATCTTTATATTCAATATATATGGGTAGAGAGTCTAAATAATCATAATGTTTAATATAATCCTCATTATTTTTATAAGATTTTATTGTCTCATTTCCACCACAACTATTTAACCAATGTTTTGCTATCTTTGCTAAAGTTTCATCTTTTGTTATTGATCCATATTCTAAAAGCATATCTTCATGATTTCCTTTTACACAATCATAATTATTTTCCATAACAAATTGAACAACATTATATGAATTTTCTCCTCTATCAACTAAATCACCAACAAAAACAATTTTAGAGTTTTGTTTATATGGAAATTGTTCAATTAAAGCCAAAAGAGTTTTATAACACCCGTGAACATCACTTATAATATATATATTTTTCATTTAAAACTCTGTGCTATATTGTTTCATTTTTCTACTCATACCTTTACCCTCTATTTTTATTGTTTAAATTTACTCATAAAAGAATTAAACTTTACAAAAAATTGTTTGTTTTCTCTGGGGTATTATATTTTAAGATTTTACCATACCATCAACTGTTTCATCAAGTGCATTTTTATATAGTTTTATTTTATATTTATATGTTACTTTTATTAGATTTTTTCTATCATCTTAAAAATAATACTTGAAGTTAATAAAAAAGTCTCTTTAACACTAAGCTCTTCATCGATAGCTTTCTTGATTAAATCATCGTTTTTAAGTACCCTAATATTTGTTTTTTCATGGCTAATTTTTTCTATATCTTGTATTGAATTATAAGCGTTGGTTTTTCTTTTCTTTCCCTCAAAACTAAAAGGAATAGTTACAATCACTTTAACATCTTTTCCAATGTACTGAAGGTACTTTAAAATCTCTGGAATAACGCCACTTCCTACACCGCCACCTAAAGTTGAGACAAGATATATCTTTTCATTGTTCTTAATTAAATTTAATAACTCTTTTTTTATCTTTTCATCAAAAAGTTTTCTTCCACAAGATACTTGACCACCACAACCAAATCCTCTTTTAATATCACGACCTAAAACTATTTTATTTCCTGAATATTTTGTATTTAAAGCATTTATATCACTGTTTATGTGAATGATATTAAAACTATTATCTAGTTTAGCTATATCATCAACTATATTACAGCCGCCACCTCCAACTCCGATGATACATATTGCTTTATCTTCGTAGATTTTGTCTATTTTATTACTTAAAAAATCAACTCTTTTAATAAGTTTATTAATAAGTTTCGTAAGTTTTTTCATTTATATAAACCCCATCTTTTTATTATTATTTGCACTCTTCACAGTTATTTCATCTTCAATCCTTGATATTAAATCTTTCACATTTTTAATAGGTCGAAATCTATTTTGTCTTACCACCGCTGCAAAATCCCCAGGGGTTAGAAATCGTAAGTTTTCAACTGCTGATTTAAAACTCACAGCTGGTTTTCGTATTTTTAACTTTTTAGGTATTTCTGCTCAAAGGTACAAAACACGACCCTCCCTTTATTATTTGCCTAAACTCTCTTAAATATTTTAACCCAAAAGGCAACACCGTAAATTCTTTGTTTTTAACAAAAAACTCATCAAGAGTTGGCAAAATTTTATCTAAAATCAGGTCTCCTTTATAGGCACAAACTTTTCGTATAGGAGCAGTTTTTGAAAAATTATTGGTTCCTACATTCACACCAACTGTATAATATGCTTTACTTTCAGACAAGTAGTATTTTAAATTATGAAATCCCTGTGTAAGATGATATCTCTTCGAATGTTCTTTTGAATCTTCTTTGCCTTTTCTAGCTGGATTAAATTTCTCAATTTCTACATCTACAGTATTGTAATAATCATATATTCCTTCAAAATCTACTATTGGATATTGTTTAGTTTTATAAATTGCATTGATATTTCCTTCAAAATCTTCTACTAGCACCTCAAGAGCATGATCTGAATTATTGGTATTCAAAAAATATTGAATAAACTCTTCTGCTTCTTCTTGTTCTAATATTTTATATGAGATTGCTTGATGTTTTTCTATACTTAATTCATGGACTTTATATATGGTATCTTTGTTTTTGATGGCTTCTATGGAGTAAATTTTATGAATTTGGTTACTCTCATAGGTACTTAGTGTAATTTTTTTGTTATTAATGTCGTTTTTTATCAACAACTCTTTTAAGCATACCTCTAAAGAATAATTGTTTATTTTTTTATTATCTAAAATCAAGACCTGAGTATAGGGGTTTAGTTTTTTTAGATTCTTGTATGGATCTTCAATATTGTTTTTTGTATAATACTCTTTGCTATACAATAAAACTAAATTAAACTCATTTTTCTCAATAGGCTTATCTAGTGATATTTCTATTTTGTCATCAAAAACTTTTTTTATAGAAGTCATTAGCGTATCAGTTGAATATTTTGTACAATTTAGTATATTTAATTCAGCTATTGAACTTTGGATATTTTTAAGTGTTATATTTGCTTTCTTTTCTTTATAACTATTTGTATAGCTTTTATAGCTTGTCATAAGTTCTCTTGTAAAGCTTATATCTATGTAATGGCTTAAATGTTTTTTTATATCTATTAAGAACATAGCAATAAAATATGCTTTAGAATTAGGATATTGATTAATGCTCCTTGAAAAAAATTCTATAGTAATCTTCTTATTTCTAAAATTGCCTTTTGAAAATAAATCTTTGCTTTTTTGGTCTTCTTTGTAAATTGTTAATGCTTTTCCATTTGTTGTGTATAGTATGTTTTTTGACTCTTTTGCATCTCCTTCAAACTTTTTAAATGCAACAGCATTTGCTTGAAATAGACTATTTTTATCTATCTCAAAACAAAGAGTCTCCAGAATCTTTTTACCATTCTTCACTAAGTAAAACAACTTGTAAGGCTCTTCTATTATTGAGAAAAAATTGAGTTTTTCTCTTAAAAATTGGAATAAAAGATTTGCTATAAAATCTTTTGGAAATGATTCTATTTTAAACATAGGAACTTTTTTACTCATATCATCTTTTATCAAATCATTTTTATTCACTATATAAATGATTTCATCTTTTGTAATAGTAAAAGCAAGAGGATTAATATCTTTTTTAAAGTCATTTATCAATTTTCCTCTTTCTTTGAAGCTTTTGTATTGAATAGATTTTGATAATATTTTAAAATCTTCATGTAAATTTTGATATTTTATTTTAATATCAACTTTATTTGTTTGCACATTTAGCATAAATCTCTCCTATTTTTACAATCATTTTTGTATCAATTTGCGGGTTTAATTCCTTATCTAAATTAATAAGCCAAGGAATAAAATAAATATTATCAATAATTTCAATCTTACTTGACCTTGTTAAGTGGCTTTGCTCTGTGTCATCATCAAAAAGATTAATGATGAATACCTTTTTATTATGAAGATTTTCCCCACTTAATTTTGCTTTAATAACATCGGCTAGTTCAACAGGCAATATAATAGATGAAGCCGTATAGGTGCTAAAATATTTAAAATCAAAATATACACTCTCGTCTTCATTTGTAAAATCAAAGGTTTCATATTGAGCTTGCGATTCATAACAAAGTTCAAAAAGTTTAATATTTGCATATTTTTCTAATATATATTTACCAAATATTTCACCAATTGCACCTTTGTAAAAATTGTTAAATACTATGGGAATTAAAATATTCTCATATTCAAATGATTTTGCTATGTTGTATTTTGAAAAGCACTCTTGTAGCTCTTTTATTTTATATAGCTTGTCGAGTCTTGTTGCTTCATAAGATACTTCTGTATATCCTTTCTTATATTCATGGCTTATCTCAATGGTTTCATAATCATTCTTTTGCTTATACCAATATTGCTTTAAAGGCATAGTCATATATTTATGGTCTTTTGAATAAAGTTTTTCTTTTGAAGGATTTGTAAGTAACAACACCCTCTCCTTTTCCCAATCCTCAATAGCTTCGTTATATTTCGATTTAGAAGAATTCTTATTGTTAAATATTTCTAAAATATAAGATAAATTATCCTTGATATTTTTGTTTTTCGTTTCATTAGTTATATGATTTTTTGACGCATTTTCTTCAGATATTTCTTCTTTTGCTATGAGCATACTCTCAATTACAGAAGGAAGTAACGATTGATTTTCAGGGTTAAATCTTTGAAGTATTTTTTTATTAGTGTCATGAAAGAGAATATAAATATCACTTGGAAAATCTGTCCTATGTAGTCTTCCTATGCTTTGTATTATAAGTATCATACAACTATTAATATAATCTTCAGTTTCCTTATATGGGTTTTCTGCGTATTTACTTCCTGATAAAACAGCTTTTAAAAAAACATATTTTTCTTTTTTAGATATATCACCATTATTTTTTAAAACAGTTAAGCTATAGAGCAATCTAAGCAGTTGGTGTTCTTTTTTCTCATTGTCTAATTTTGATGGGAGTCTGTTGGTTATTTCGCCTATATATATGGCATCAAAATCTTTTTCTTTAGTAATTGAACCAATTTTCCCATCATTATAATCATATTGTATATTTTGCCCTTTAGACATGTAAGCAAAGTTTGATACTAAGAAAACTTTACTATCATAATACAGAGACTCTTTCCATTTTTTCTTATCATCATTAGCGTTTGTAAAATGAATCATAAAAATGGAGCTTTTAACCATTAATAAATTTATATCGTTTAAATCCCAATCACATACACCTTTAAATCTCTTTTGCATGCAAGAAGAGAGGTTTGAATAGTTGTGCCTTATCATAAGTGCTATCATCTTATATAGTAATTCAAGATTATATTTTTTTTCAAAACTAAATGTATTTAAGTATAAAAGCTTATGAATAGTTTCTGAGATTATAAACTCTTTATACACTAAAAGTAGATCAATATATTTTGATAAGTTATAAGCTTTATTATTGTCTTCAAAATTTAATTTATTCCAAAAATAGTCAAATATATTATCGTCTTTGGGAAACAAATCCAATGAATCAATGTAATGTTTTATATCAATTTTTCTTTTATGAATTGAGTTATCCATAAACTTTATAACAGATTTTCTATTTTTTACTTTATATTCTAAAAACAGTTGATTGAGTTTTTCAATCTCTTTTTTAGTTAAATAGATAATTTTATCTTCTAAATGCTCCAAATCAAAGTTGTCTATTTTTGTTTTAATAGTAGCTGTTGCAGAGATACCTATTACAAAAAATTTATCTGTTAAAAAATTTAAAAAAGCTTCTGGGGTGTTTTCTAATGTGTAGTTTCCAAATCTACTTGTAGTCTTGTGTTTAGAGTCATTTATAATCGTAAGCAAAGAGTATAATCCCGTATATGCCTTACTAATATCACTTTGAAAATATTTTTTATCTATTTTTTTATTTTGTTCCCTTAAAATTCTGTTAACTATTGTAATATCTTGCGTATCCTTTGAAGCAATAAATTCAGATAAGAAAGTATAAATAATGTCCGATATATCTTCACCTTTTGTAGCAGCAATCTCATAAGCAGATTGTTTTATAAGTCCTAAAAATCTATTAACCAATTTATCAGATTTATCAAACAGTTCTTCAAAACTGCCCTTATAATCTACTTCATCACTTTGTATTATAAAGTTAGTAGCTAAATTGTTCCCTTTTTTTATAATGTGCTTTTTTGCAGATGTATTTATTGTTATAGATGCCGTATCTCTTAAAAAGTATTGTTTTTCATCACTGTCATACTTAAATCTATTGGCAAAATTATTCTCTTCATAAAAAAATTTAATCTCATTTTTTAACGCCAATAACTCTTCATATTTACTATAATCTCTTATTAGATGTTCATGTAGTCTTTCATGAATAATTTTTAAAAGTTCAAAGTTATCAAGAGATTTTTCAACAGATTTTTTGATAAAACTATCAAGTATTACGCCTTTTTGTGTATCAAACTCATCAATAAAAATTAGAGTATTTTTTGTGTCATACATTTCAAAAAGATATTTTCTTGTAGGTAGGGTAAAAGTCTGTTCAACAAACTTATGCGAAGTAGTGATTATAACTCTATTATTCAAACCGACAGTTGGATATATCTTTTTAATTTCTTCCAGCAATTCAATCGAAATTTCATCATCTTTATAAAGTTGTGATATCTTATTTTTTAGATCAGTATCTTCTTTTTTGTAAATCTCATATATTTCAACATTAGTTTTTTTTATTTCTTGTAAGGAAGTTATCTTTTTTTTTAAAGCTATATATTCATCTATTTCATTCAGATGTCTTAACTCTTTAAAAGCTTCATTCGTAAAAAAATCAAATAAATTATCTTCATTAGATTTGAGTTCTAGGATATCGTTATTAAATGCTTCTTTTTCTAATTCATCAATTGATAGTTTTAAAATATCTTCTTTAATGTTACTTCTATTACTTTTGGTATTAATAAGATAAATAATATTTTTATCTTTATAGTTTCTTAGAACATCTGCAATTACAAAAGCTGTTGCATGAGTCTTTCCACTTCCTGTTTGAGCTGGCAATAAAAATAATCCGCTCTTTCTTTCTCCATCATATATCGGCAAGTATTTTTTATATAATTCTTTTATATACTCAGTTGTAGGATATTTATTTTCCATTTATACCCTTAAGTTTTTATATATAAAATGTAACAAATACCACTCTTTTTCTTTAACAGTTGGCTCTAATTTTGCAATTTTATCGGCAATTGTATTTAGCTCTCTTGGTATCCACAAAATTCTAATTGATGCATAAGCAGCTAATTCTCGTAGTTCTTTTGATTCAGTAGCATTTTGATTATCACATAAGATGTGTACACTTTTTAAGTTACTTTTTACACTGTAAAGAATTCCATAAAGAATTGCATATTTTTCTGCTTCATTTGATGTTGAGATATCTTTTAGTGCTAATATATTAGTAAGATTAATTTCTGGATCATAAAGAGATATTTTAAATTCAGTATTGTCTTTATATCCTGTTGCATCAACATACAGCATTCTTCTTTTAATTTTTGACATGAAAACTCCTCATGCCAAATATTATATATTAATCAAAAGACATAATGTGTCGTTTGATGGCTTATTTGAATTTATTTATATTTTCAATAATTTGATTATATATGCGTTTGCCATGTATGTCATCACTTAGTATTTTTAAATATGGTAAAAACTTTTGAATAGTTGGAATTATCTCCATATCATGTGTTATCCAAATACTAAAGTCAAAAGAGCCATCAGAATACTCCTTTAATATAAGTTGAGATGGGGATATAGGTTTCCTTTTAAAAATATTAGCCTTTTGGCTTGTTATGAAAAGTTTTACTTCATAAGGTTTAACATCGAGAGTAAAATAAGCATTAATTGCATTTTTCATCCTATCTTCTATATTTTCGATTTTAATGGTAAAAAAGTCTTTTAGAGGTTTTAGCTCTTTTATATCTTTAAAATAAAATGTTTTTACTCTATTATTAGTTAAATCATTCACTAATAAATACCAATAGCCATCATAATTGGCTAACTTTAGAGGCTCTACAACTCTTTGTTTATTTTGATAGATTAATTCTATTTTTGTTTTATTATAAACACAATATTCAACAACCACTAAATCTCTTTTAATATTTGTTATATCTTCAGTATCAATGTTCTCATAAATACAATTATGAAGATTTCTTTTAAATTTTTTAAATAATTTAGAAGTTTGGTTATGAAAGTCTTCACCCATTTCAGTTGACTTTGAAGATAAAGCCTCAATTAATGATATCTCTTCATCACTTAGATAATCTAATTTAATATAATCTTCTAAAACCCATAAATTTGTAATACGGTTATAAATTACTTTTGTTTCTTGTAAAGAGTTGATTGTTTTTATATCTCTTAATATAGTTCTTGTTGTAGTACTATATTTATCCGCCAACTCCTTTGTAGATAGATTCAATCCTTTTTGAAACATTAAATAAATACTTAATATACGCAATGATGAATTCATATAAAGTCCTTTTTGTTACTCTGATTATATATGAAATAAGATAGATTTACAATATTTAAATTTCATACATAGTCGTAAATTTGAGCAAGAACTTGAAAGTATTTGACTACTTTTATTAATAATATCACCCAAAACCAAAATATAAAACCTAAGAAATAATAAACTTCATAAAAAATTCAAATATTTTAAAACTTAATAAAACTCCTTAAAATAGGGGTTTTACTATTTGTAATCGATTAACTTTGTAAGGCATTCAAGTTTAGTTTCTTTCAAACTATTGACTTGTATTAAATTACTAGTTATAATTTCAACATATAAAAAAATAGGAGTTACTGTGTTAAGTATAAATCAACTCGAAAATCAACTTAAAGATTTTAATTTTAAACAAGAAGCCTTGGAGTTATTATATGTATTAAAAGCATGGCAGATACTTTCAAGAAAAGAGATTGAACGGGAATTGTCTTTTACAACTTTTTACAATAATAAAATAGAAGCAGTTAAGTTGGTAAAAACTTTTGATTCCTTATCTAAAAAGATAAAACTATTTAGTACTTTTTCTCTTGATGCTAAAATGTTTAGTAATAAAGAACTTATTGCTTTGTTTACAATAGTTGTGAATAATAGTTTGCCTAAAATCAATGAAGTCTTTTATAATCAAAGAAATCATGACTTTTGTGTATCTCCCCAAATAGCAAAACTAGGATTAGAAATTTTAAATAGTAATGCACCTGAGTGTAATGAGATTTATATCCCTTTTACAAATGGGTTTGCTTATTGCGAATTTACTAGTAAAAAGATATACGCAGACTTTCCTTTGTATAAATCCTCTTTAGTTTCCCACTTATTAAATATTATTGAAAATGCTAATATAGAGTTTTCTATGACAAACGCCCTTGAGAAGCCAACCTTTCTAAAAGAAGATGCTCCTCATATTTTAAAGCAGTTTACACAAGTATTCTCCGCACCTCCTTTAAGAGTATTAGGGAATATAGATGCTTCTAAAGATATATATAATAGATTTGAGTATCAAAAAGGAAGAGTGCTTGATATTGCTCACTTTGAACATATTTTAGCTCAAACAAAATCTACTGCTGTTGTTTTAACTTCAGTTGGTTTTACATACAGAGGAAACTTTGAAGAGGAGTTTAGAAAATACTTGTGTGAAAAAAACTATATACAAGCTATTATTCAACTTCCACCTAATTTATTTATGGCAACTTCAATTGAAACTACGCTGTTTGTATTAAATAAAGAAAAATCAGATGATAGAGTCTATTTTTTAAATCTAAAAGATGAACAATTTATAACAAGAGAGGGTAAAAAATTTGTTCTTAAAAATCTTGAGGAAATAGTAGATATTTACATCAACACTAAAGAACTAGATGGCATTTCTTCTCTTGTAAAAAAAGAGGATATTATTAAAAATAATTACTCTTTATCTATTGACAGATATGTTAATCCTAAAGAGCAACAACAACGACAACAATATCTTAAACAGTTTAAGTTAATAGCATTAGAAGATATAGCAGATGCAAGAAGATCACAACTGTTTAAAGATGAACAAACAGGAATTAAAATCTATGAGATTTCACCTTATGATTTTTCTTCTGCTGGATTTACCTATGCTTGTGGAAAAATAAAAGAGATTGGCTCACAAGATAAAAAACTACAAACCTACAAATTAGAACCCTTTGATGTGTTATTGAGTTCTAAAGGGGTTATTGGTAAAGTTGCTATTGTAGGTGAAACTACGCATGTTATGGTTGCTTCACAAGCTATACAAGTTATTAGAATTAAAAGCTCGAATAAAAAAGATAATGCCATTGCTTTGTATATGTTTTTAAAATCAAAACTCACTCAAAACATTCTGTTTTCACTTGTAAGTGGAGCTTCTATGCCACAAATTTCACCCTCTGATATTAAGCAGCTATCTATTCCTGTTTTAACAAATTCACAACAAAAGCAATTAATAGATAATTTCAATAAAGAGCAAGAGCTTGATAACCAAATTAAAGAGCTTAATAAAAAAATAGATGTACTTCATAACACTTTTTTTAAAGTACAAATAAACGAATAAATAAGACTAAATAAAACATCAAGGAGCAAGCAATGGCAATGGGATTTAATACTACAACTGAAAGAAATATACAAAGCATGGTTTTACCTAAAAAGTTTACCAGTGGAATAGTGTTTGGAAGAACAGGAAGCGGAAAAACTTCATGTTCTGTTTTACCAAATATAGAAGAGAGAATTAAATCAGACTATGGTGTTTTAATCTATGATTTTAAAGGCAACTTACACCTTCAAGCAAAATATCTTGCAAATAAACATGACAAATTGCATGAGGTTATTGAAATAGGTAAACCATGGGGTAAAAATATAAATCTATGTGATTACTTATCTTCAAGTCAAATCCCCTTAGTTGTTAAGTCAAAAGGAGTTGGTGATTACTGGGAAAATTCTGCTAAATCATTGATGGAAAATGTTTTTACTATTCATAAAAATTTCAATCTTTTAAAGGAAATAGTAAATAAGTATCACTCTGGATTTAATATTCCATCTATACATAAAAATATTAGCTATGCAAGTTTATACTCTTGTGTGGCAAATGTTGAAGCTATAAAATCTTTCTATGAAAATATGGTAAGCAGTTTAGAATATGTTAAAAAAATGCCAAGACCAAAAGATAAGTTTTTTAGAAAAAGAGAACATATTTTTAATGATTTGTTAAATAATATTGGAAAAACATTGGCTACTTTAAAACTTTATGAAAAAACAAAAATAGAGGATGATTTCGGTAAAAATGGCATTGTAAATCATTTAAGTACTATTTTAAATCAAATAGCTACAAAAGCATATTTGAATGAGAGTGACTTAGATATTATTAAAGAGTTAAGAGCAGGAAAAATTATCATCATTGATGTATCAAATTTAAGTGAAAGTGTATTAAATGCCATTAATACAGCTATTTATACAAGACTTCAAAAAGCCAGCTATTTTGAGATGAAACCTGTTTGTATTGTAATTGATGAAGCCCAAAAAGTCTTAAACTCTGAGTATTTACCTCAAGTTGATGTTTGTAGAGAGAGTAATTTTGAATATCTGTTTGCAACACAAGATGAGATACTTTTAAAGAATAAATTAGGGGAAAATCAATATCAAGAGTTATACACAAATATCATCTCACGATATAGCTTTAATACCAATGATAATGAGCAGCTAAAAGAGTTTGAATATATTAATTTAGCAAATAACAGAAGTTATTTTGCAAAGCCTATATTTATTGATAAAAAAGAGTTAATTAAAGTTGAATATAAATATTTACAGATAAATAATCTATTGCGTGTTGCTGATTATGAAAGCCCTCAAGCGTATATGTTTGTTACCGATAATAAATTACTCGAAGAGTATAAAATAGTTATTGAAACTATTGATGAACAAAGAATTGTAGTTGATTATTTATCAATGCCTAAAGAAATACCTACAAGAAAATCTTTTATACATAATAGAAGACCAAATAACAATGTTTTTAGAAACATTAGCTAAATGCTAAGAGAGTTAAAAATGAGTAATAGAAGCAAAATTGAAACAGATATCTTAAAAGAGATGCAATTGGCAATGGACTTTGTCGATACAAAAATGATTTTAGAAATGGAAGGAAATATTACTGGATTTACAAAGGTATATAAAGTTCATGAAATTTCAAGAAATATATTTATACCACTTAGAAATAAACTAAAATTTGCAAAAGGCGTTCTTGTTATATTTGATATTCATACAAATGTAAGTCTTTTTATTGTTAAAGATTTAATGGGTTCGATTAATCGTTTGGTCAATAAAGATACGGAGATAAATTTTGCAACAAAAGCAAATGACTTAATAGAAAAAAATAGCTTGAAGTTATCTATCGTTATTAGTGGCTTATCAAATGAAGTAATTGCCCAAAGTGAAGATACTCAATTATTGAATTTCTTACATAATAATAACAGTGATATAAGTAATTTCTCATATATTGAGAAATTTCTAGAACAATATAATCATAAAGAGACCTCTTATTTAAGAGATGAGATAGAACAACTTGTAATTAAAAATGAAAAACTGTCTGA
Organism: Arcobacteraceae bacterium; assembly: GCA_041672955.1. GTDB lineage: Bacteria > Campylobacterota > Campylobacteria > Campylobacterales > Arcobacteraceae > Marinarcus. The sequence continues at coordinate 62,813 of JBAYYP010000003.1, read as the reverse complement.
TTATATTAAAAAATTAGAAAGTAGTTTATTTTGTCTAAAAAAGTAGCTACCTATAAAAGTAATAAATAAAACAAAAAGAAACAAAATGCAAGAGATAAATGAATATTTAGAGCTTATTGGCTTTACAGAAAACAGCTTAGGTTTTTTATCCTCTACAATACAAGGAATAGAGTTTACTCTAACTCATGACCCAATTGCTGGGTATGCACTTCAATATATGTGTGTAACCTCAAGATGTGCAACAAATAGCACTGTTCCTTTAGGAAGAAAGCCTACACTTGAAAATTTAGAAGATGCCTTTAGGAGAGTTTATGGAAAATAAAAATTACACGGTAAACTTAAATACCTTACAAAACTTAATTGATGTTCTTGAAGCTAGTTATGTAAAAAAACCCGATGAAGAGATGAAAAAAATAATTACAAAAGAGTTAGCGGAGATAGAAGAGGATATTGATATTGCTTTTAATGAAAGAGACACGATAAAGCTTATTGCTTTTGAGAATTTAAAAACTTGTATGATTGAACAACTTAAGGAGATAGAAGATAGAGAACTTTAGTTGAAAATCTACTTGACACATTTTTGTCAATTTGATATTGTTTTAAAACAGATAAGAAAAGAGTAAAAACCAATATGAATAAAGATTTAACAATAAATGTTTTTGTATATGGAAGCTTAAAAAGTGGATTTTATAATCACTTTTTATTGGAAAATGCTTTAAAAATAGATAATGCAACTACTCTTGATACCTTTTTAATGTACCCCAACATTAATTACTTTTTTCCATTTTTATTTAAAGCAATATCCCATGAAGATATTAAAAAATCAATATCTGTAAAAGGTGAATTGTATAAAATTAATAATGAGCTTCTTTCTGAACTGGATATTTTAGAAGGAGTTAGTGCAGGTTTTTATAACAGAGAAACAATTGAAGTAAGAACCCTAGATAATATTGTTCAAAAAGCATATGTATATATTGCAAACAACTCTCTTTTAGATTCCAATGAAGTAGATATTTTAAAAAAGCCTTTAGAAGTGTGGTCACGAGAAGATGAAGCATGTGGAATGCAATATATTAATAAGAAAAATGGATTATAGAAGATAGTAAATTTAATCTGTAAAAGAGGCATTTTTTAATCAAATTTCAATAAGGATTGTTATGAAAGCATTGTTAGTTATAGATAAATGGCGTAGAGCATTTGGAACACTTAGTTATGATACACAAAAAGATATTTTTTATTTTAAATACGATGATAACACACCAGGATATGCTTTTTCAGATATAGATATAAATGAAGGCAAAGAGTTTGAACAAAACAGTATGTTTAATGTTTTTTCCTATGATGATAGCTTCGCAAGATCAGAACTTGTTCGAAACCTTGATTTATATGATAAATCAGAAAACCAATTACAATGGTTTTTAAAAGAGCGATTAGCCATAACTAAAAGCATGAGTTGCAAAGGTTTTTACTTTGAAGAGATTAAAGAAGATGGGTTAATGAATATTTAAAGTAAGAAGGTTTAATAAATTCTGTTTTTTAGCTCTATACATTAAATACTAAAAACACTGGTATATTTTCAGTTTCTTTCAAGAGGCATAAGTTCTGGAAATAATTGTGAGGCAAAGTGGGCATTAAAATTAATTCTTAGTGCTTTTCTTGGTCCATCTGATACTAAATAGTATCTGTTTAATAATTCAGAAACGAGTTGTGAACTGTATGTTTTTTTCATTCCTATAATATTTTGTACTTCTTCACCTCTTTGAACTTCGCCTTTAAGTAGTAAAGCTTTAAAAAGTTTATTGCTTCCTTGAGGCAAGGGATTGATTCTTAAAAAAGATGCGTTAGCACTATGACAATATTTTTCTATTCTTTCAGATAAGCTATCAAGTTTTAAACAACTGCTCATATATATCTAAAATTAGCTATTTTATGAACTAAGAAATGAACTAACTTAATTCACAAACTTCCTATTAAATAGCAATATTAAGAGTATTAATATATAAAATATAAATTATGGTGAACCAGTAAACGAACTAATTAAAATATATTTTATTCTTTTTTCTTTTCATTGGCTTCGTAACTCTAAAACTATCATCATGCAAGAATGATACTTTAATATTTGAAGTAGAAGAAGGTGCTACAAATAATGAAATCTACGAATGAAACATTTGAGTTAGAAACTCCAAGAGATAAAAATGGTAGTTTCGAACCTAAATTGTAAAATCAATTAAAACAATATTTTCTATTTTCCAATAATTTAGATAAAGTTTACAAATGAATATAATAAAGTTTACAAGGATACCTTATTTAAAAAATTGTTAAAAAAAGTCAATGTACCATTTGATGTACCAAAAAAGTATAGTCAATGGTACATTACGATAGATTGAATTGGACTAAACATATCAAATTATTGTTTAAGAAGTCTTATTTTATAGGCTTTGTTGGATTTTGTTAGATGATGATTTGGAGGAGCCACTCGGAGTCGAACCGAGGATCAAGGATTTGCAATCCAATGCATTAGCCACTTTGCTATGGCTCCAAAAAAGTATAGGCTAAATCATTTAAATTGAGAAGTTAGATGATTTATTTTGATTAATGGCAGAGAGCGGGGGATTCGAACCCCCGGAGGCTTTCACCTCGCCGGTTTTCAAAACCGGTCCATTCGACCAACTCTGGCAGCTCTCTACATTAATAATTAGTGGTGCGAATGGTGAGAATCGAACTCACACTCCCTAATGGGAACGGGATTTTAAGTCCCGCGCGTCTACCAGTTCCGCCACACTCGCAATTCATTTTAAGCACTATGTCTTAAAATGGATTGGAATTATAATTAAAAAAAAAATATTTGTCAAGAGCTTTAATAAAATATTTTTCTTTTTTTGATATAATCATTGAAAATTATAAAAACGGAAGGATTTTTCATGCGAAGTGATGAAGTAAAAAGAGGGTTTGACCGAACACCTCATCGATCATTGTTGAGAGCAACAGGACTTAAAGACGAAGATTTTGAAAAACCATTTATTGGGGTTGCAAACTCTTTTATTGAGATTATTCCAGGGCATTTTTTCCTAGATAAAGTTTCTGCTATTGTTAAAGATGAAATTAGAGCCAATGGTTGTGTTCCTTTTGAGTTTAATACTATTGGAGTGGATGACGGTATTGCTATGGGTCACGATGGAATGTTGTTTTCTCTTCCTTCAAGAGAGATTATTGCTAACTCTATTGAAACGGTTATGAATGCTCATAAACTCGATGCCATGATTGCTATTCCAAACTGCGATAAAATTGTTCCAGGTATGATTATGGGCGCTTTAAGAGTTGATGTTCCTACTATTTTTGTAAGTGGTGGTCCTATGCAAAAAGGGTACACAAAAGATGGTACTCCTATTGATTTAGCTACTGCTTTTGAAGCTGTTGGAAGACATGAAACGGGTGAAATAAGTGATGAAGAGTTAAAGGATATTGAATGCAACGCTTGTCCTAGTGGTGGTTCATGTTCTGGAATGTTTACTGCAAACTCTATGAACACACTTATGGAAGCCATGGGAATTGCACTACCAGGAAATGGAACTATTTTAGCACTTACCCCTGAGAGAGAAGTGTTATACCGTCAAGCTGCACGAAGAATTTGTGAAATTGCCAAAGACAAAGAGTTAACTAAAAAATTTAAACTTAGAAATATTTTAAATGAAAATGCCGTACGAAATGCGTTTGCAGTAGATATGGCAATGGGTGGAAGCTCTAACACGGTTTTACACATGTTAGCTATTGCTAAAGAAGCCGATGTTAATTTTAATTTAGAAGATATTAACTCCATTTCAAAAAGAGTTTCACACATTGCTAAAATAAGTCCAAGTTTAACTACTGTTCACATGGAAGATATTAATAAAGCAGGTGGTGTAAACGCCGTTATGAAAGAAATGACCAAACGAGGCGATAACATTTTATTAGATAACTTAACTATTATGGGAGAAACGGTTTTAGAAAAAATTAAAGACTCTTATATTAAAGATACCAATATTATTCACACCTTTGATAACCCTTACTCAGAAGTGGGTGGTTTAGCTATTTTATACGGAAACTTAGCTGAACAAGGTGCGGTTATTAAAACAGCTGGAATTACGGGGGAGAGAGTTTTTACAGGAACAGCAGTTTGTTTTGACGGACAACCTGAAACTATTCGTGGCATTATTGATGGAAAAGTAAAAGCAGGAAATGTGGTAGTTATACGATACGAAGGTCCAAAAGGTGGTCCTGGAATGCAAGAGATGCTAGCCCCTACTTCTTTAATTATGGGAATGGGTCTAGGTGATTCGGTTGCACTTATAACTGATGGAAGATTTTCAGGTGCCACACGAGGTGCTTCTATTGGACACGTAAGCCCAGAAGCAGCCGAGGGTGGAGTGATTGGATTACTACAAGATGGAGATGAAATTCACATTGATGTTGACCAATATATCTTAAGAGTAAATATAAGCGACGAAGAGATTGCAAAACGGAGAGCCAACTTCAAACCGTTAAAAAAACCTATCACTTCAAGATGGTTAGGACAATACAGAAGTTTAGTTACCAATGCCAGCAGCGGTGCTGTGTTAAAAACTGACCTTTTTTAAACAAAAGGTGCATATTATTTTAATATGCACCTATTCTTATTAACTTTTTATTAACCTTTCGTTGGTATACAGTTTATTTATTCGTGTTATAGTTTCACTATAATTACTTAAAAAGGATACTTTTATGTTTATACAAAGTAAAAAGTTACTACTTTTAGCCACTTGTTTTTTAACAGCAAACCTCTTTTCTCAAACCATTACATTTAATACACTTGAAAAAAACCCTCAACGCATTATTCCTAACAACTCTAAACAAATATTTTCATTTCATGAATTAATCAAAGATTCTGTTACTTCGGTGGTAAATATTTCTGCTAAAAAGCATGTTAATAGAACCAATAATGTTCCTTCTCAAATGTTAAATGACCCCGTTATGCGAAAATTTTTCGGTGAAGATTTTGGCAACTCATTTAATGAAAACCGAATCCATCGTTCATTGGGTTCTGGAGTAGTTGTCTCGAAAGATGGCTACATAGTTACAAATAACCATGTAGTTGATAATTCAGATGAAATTATTGTAACTATTTCAGGCGATAAAAATGAATACTCTGCAAAAATCATAGGAAAAGATGCCGATTCAGATTTAGCCGTTATTAAAATTGAAGTAAAAAATCTTGTCCCTATCACCTTTGCACACTCAAGCGACTTAAGAATTGGCGATTTTGTTTTTGCCATTGGAAACCCGTTTGGTCTTGGAGAATCTATTTCTCAAGGAATTATTTCAGCATTGAACAAAAACCGAGTAGGTATTAACCGATATGAAAACTTTATTCAAACGGATGCTTCTATTAACCCTGGAAACTCAGGGGGAGCGTTGGTTGACTCTCGTGGAGCTTTAATTGGGATTAACTCTGCCATTATTACAAGAAGCGGTGGAAACGACGGTATTGGTTTTGCAATTCCTATAGATATGGTTAAAAATGTGGTTATAAAACTTATTGAAGATGGCAAAGTAACACGAGGCTATTTAGGGGTTATTATTGAAGATATTAGCGTTGATTTACAAAAAGTGTACAACAAAAAAGAAGGTGCTTTGGTTTTAGATGTAGAAAAAGATACTCCTGCTGAAAAATATGGTCTGAAACGAGGAGATTTAATTTATAAAATCAACGACACCATTATTAAAGACCGTGTCGATTTACAAAACCTTGTGGGAGCATTTAAACCTAAACAAAAAATTGTGTTAGAGCTTGAACGAGATAAAAAAAATATGACTCTGGTTATTGTTTTAGGGGATAGAACATCGGAAATCACTTCAAGCAGCGGCACTGTTTTAGGGGGATTAGCACTTGCACAAATAGATGACACTATTTCTCAAAAATATCGACTTCCTAAAAACTTTGATGGCGTTATGATTAAAGATGTTGAACCAAAAGGCGTAGCTGAAAAAGTTGGTTTTCAACCAGGTGATGTTATCCTTCAAATTGAAGATATTGAGATTAAAACACTCAAAGATATTCAAGTTGCACTTACAAAATATGATAAAGCCAATAAAAGAGTTTATGTAAACCGTTATGGTCAAACCATTTTGTTTGTAATACAATAAAGGATTCCCCATTACTAAAGTATTAATGATTGAAGACGACTTAGAGCTTGCCGATATTATTATACGCTATTTAAGCTCTTTTGATCTCGAAGTAACTAATACAGATAGTCCATATACAGGGCTATCTATGATAAAAAACGATAGCACTTATGAGCTTTTGATTTTAGATTTAACCTTGCCTGAAATTGATGGACTAGAACTCATTCCTAAAATTAGAGAGTGTTCTAAAATTCCTATAATAATCACCAGTGCCAGAGATGACATTTTAGATAAAGTTATGGGGTTAGAACGAGGTGCTGATGATTATTTGCCAAAACCTTACAACCCAAGAGAACTAAGTGCAAGAATTAAAGCCATTTTAAAGCGAAGCCACCCTGAAGCAAAAGAGGAACCTACTCCTATTTTTTTACTTAAACTTGAAGATATGCAAATATTTTTCCAAGGAACACTTTTGGAATTAACTATGGCAGAGTTTGATATTTTAAAGCTTCTTATTCAAAGAAAAGGGGGTGTAATTTCAAGAGAAGATTTTATTTACGACAGTTTTCATATTGAAGATGAAAGCAGCTTAAAAAATATAGATGTTATGATTTCACGAATACGCAATAAAATCGCTCAAGTAGACGATTTAAAGACCTACATAAAATCGGTCAGAGGTATTGGCTATCAGTTGATTCTATGAAAAACATCTCTATTTCTGCGTTTATCAACATTATTTTTGGGGTTGCTTTTTTTGCTATTACCTTAGCATTTGTATTTTTAATTACTATTGATACGCAAAAATACGTTATCACCCAACATCAACGTTATGATGTGATTGCTGAATCTTTACTACAAAAACTAAACAATTACCCACAAGAAGATGAGCTTAGAGTTTTTTATAAACAGTTTAAGGTAGAAGAAATTACGCAAAGAGAACCAAAACTTGAAATTATTAACACTTCAAAATTGGAGTTAATTAAAGATTCTTTTTTAGGAAGAATGCGGGTTTTTAAACAAGATGATGACTTTTATATCTATGTTCAACAACTTAGTTACAATATTTTACTCAAAGATTTAAAACCAAAACCCTATAATTTTCACATTGCTTCTTTGGTTTATACTATTTTTTTAATTATTTTCTACACACTATATATTTTACTACGCAAAAAACTTTTGCCTTTGAAAAAATTGCACAAACAAATTGAAGAGTTTTCCAATGGAAATACTTTAGTAAAAATAGAAGCAGTAAGCTACGATGAAATAGGAAAAATTGCCCAAAGTTTTGCCAATGCTATTGAGTTTATTAAAAACCAGTCTAGTTCTAAAAATCTTTTTATGCGAAATATGATGCACGAACTTAGAACCCCTATTACTAAGGGCATGATTATTGCAGAGACGCTTCCTAACATAAAAGACAAACAAATTTTACAAAATGCGTTTGAGAGAATGAACAATATTATAAAAGAGCTTTCAACCGTTGAAAAAATTTCTTCCAATATTTTAAATATTCATAAAGAGGAAATCTCTTTTGAAAAACTTTACAAAGCAAGTCTTAAAATTATGTTGCTTGAGAGTTTGCCCATAGAAAAAGAGTTTGAAAAGTTTACTATAGATGTGGATATTGAGTTATTTGCAATTGTATTAAAAAATTTACTCGATAATGCCATAAAATTTAACACCAAAGAGCAAATAATTGCCATTGCAAATGAAAAACGTATTGAAATCATTTCATATGGCGAAAAACTTAAACACGAGCTTCCTTACTACACCGAACCCTTTTCACAAGAAGAGAAACGAAGTGACGGCTTTGGGTTAGGGCTTTATATTGTTAAAACCATTTTAGATTTACACGGTTTTAAATTTACCTACACCCATAAAGAAGGGCAAAATATTTTTGCCATAGTTCTTAACGAATAGGTAAAACTTCTTTCATAATAGTTTTCCATTCTTTATTGAAATGTGCTTTAATATACTCAACACTATGAGGTACTAAGCACCCTTCACAGTTTTGATGAATAATTCCATCACCTTCAAATTTTTGACCATCAACACTTTCAATAGCACAATAAGAAAAAAGAGTTTTGTCTTCGACTTCTTTAAAGCCTCTGTCATCAAACCTAAAACTAGGACACGCACACAAATAGCAGTTTAAGCTTTCCATTTCATGGCATTTTTTATTTTTAGCATACAAAGGACAAAACTCAAGCTCTTGTTTTTTCATATTGTCAAAATCAAAATAAGCAATAACCTCATCATCGCTTTTGTCGTGCAGCTTTTCCATAATAGCGGCATGTTTTAGTGCATGCTGTTCAAACCACTTCCTATAGGACATTTTTTACAGTAGCTTTGTTGCTATTTACTTCCATATGTACAGTTAATTCATAGGCATCTTCATGGTCAATTCCTACACAAAGTTCGTAAGTTTTACCATTTTCTAGGCTCTCCCACTTTTCACAAAACTTAATGGTATCTTCTCCATCATAGTCATAGTTTTCAAAAGCAGCTTCTACTTCATTTTTCAACCCATCAAGTTCAATATCTTCTAAACTCTCTATATTTTCTATAACTTTTTTTAATGTTGTTCTAAATTTTGTTAAATCCAAAGACTCTTCGAACATAGATTTCCTTTTACGTTTAAATTCTTAAATTTTGAAACCATTTTAGCAAAAAAGGTTAAAATTCTACTAATAAAAATATTTAATTTTCTTTACAAAGTCAATGAGCTTAAAAGTAAGCTCTTGACTTTAAACCTCTTTATTTCCGCAATACGGGCATATTTTAGCAGCAATTGGAATATGCATAGCACAATCACTGCATATTTTTTCGCATGCAGGTGCTGGTATTACTTCTTCTTTAGCTTTTAATTTGTTATAGCTTTTTACAAGCATAAACATAACCGTTCCTAAAATCAAAAAAGAGATAGCATCGTTTGCAAAAACCCCCAATTTTATGGCAGGGGCTCCTGCTTTTTCAAGCTCTGCAATGGTGTTATAACTGTTTCCATCAAGTGCAATGAACAAATTTGAAAAATCAACTTTTCCAAGAAGCATCCCCACAGGAGGCATAACTATATTTTTAACAAGCGATTGAACCAAAGTAGCAAATGCCGCTCCAAATATAAAACCAACCGCCATATCAACCATGTTTCCTTTTATAAGAAACTTTTTAAACTCTTCAAACATTTTTTAATCCTTTTTATAATGCGTGATTTTATCACATTTAGAAGCTATTTTTATCTTTCAATATTAATAATTTATTTAATTCTTTTTATAAAAGTAAAAGCAACCCAATATTTAGAACGATTAACTCCGTATGCTCTAACGTAAAGCCCAAGCAATCGCCATTAACAAACCCAAACTTACGATTTAATATTGTTAACACCACATAAAAACTTAAAAGCGAAACGCCCAGTAAAATCAACACATTTGAAGCTATAAAAAATGCTATTAAAACATAAATCAACGCCACAATTTTAAGTTGAAAAATTCCAGAACCTGCAAACGCCAACGACAGAAAGCTATCTTTACTGAACTTAAAATATCCCAATAGGTAAATTAAATTTAACCTAGAAAACAGACAAACAACCACAAAAAGCCCATACTCTTTTTCATACAACACATAAGTAATAATCCCCACTTTTAACAAGACAAAACAAAATGCATATAAAGCGCCAATTGCTCCAATGGTTGATTCTTTCATAATCGCATACGCATCTTTGCCACTGTATGAAGCAAACCACCCATCAACCACATCAATTATGGCTTCAGTGTGAATAAACCCATACAAAGCAAGATACACAATTGCCGCTACAAAAGCAGCATAAAGTGGATGAAAAAATGTGCTTAGTGTAAGATGGACACTCAACACAAGTAACGCTAATATGGCTCCTACTAATGGCAATAGCACCAATGCATATTTGTATGTACTACTGTTTATCTCCATATTTTTAACAAACACAGGAATAATAGAAAAATATGAAAGCGTAAAGAAAAAAGCATTTAAAAGTGATCTCATTTTAGTTTTTTCTCCAACCCATATTTAACTTCATACACCTCATTGCAAAGTTTTACTAACTCTTGCCCTATGATTCCGCTTAAATCCACAAATTTCCGAGATTGGCTATCACATGGTATAACTCCACACGAAACATCGTTTAAAATAAACACCACATTGGCTTTTATTGCACAAATGGCTCGAATTTGTTCTTTGAGTTCTTCTTCACTTTTTTCTAAATTATTAAAAATCCACATAGAAACGCAATCAACTAAATAAGTTTTATTAGGTTTAATTATTTTACTCAAACCTCTAGGCTCTTCAATAGTAAAAAAATCATCTTTTCTTTGTGAAATATGCTTCTTTACTCGCTCCCCCATTGAAGTATCATTAAAAGTGTTGTCATAAGTAGCTATATAGTAAGGTTTATCCTCTTTTGCCAATTCTAAAGTTTTTTTAGTTCCAGCATTTGTTTTCCCACATTTTTGTCCGCCAAAATAGAGTATTTTCATTCTAATCCTAAAAAATTCTTAATACCCGTAAAGACAATCTGAGCCGAAAGTGCGGCGAGAAAAAGACCTGTTATTTTTGAAATAACCAACAGCCCTTGTTTTCCAATAATATTTTCAATAAAACTTGAACTGTACAGCATAATTCCAATAGCCAAAACCGCACTCACAAGCGACAAACTTCCCACTAACATAGAAGAAGTGTTCTCAAAAGTAGCTCCCATAACAAGCAATATACCAATGGTTCCAGGTCCTATGGTAATTGGAATAGCCAAAGGAACCACAGCCAGTTGAGAAATATCTTTTTTGCCTATTTTGGTACTTTCTTTACTGCCCTTAACCAACTCAACGGCTGAAATAAACAACAATGCCCCTGCTCCTATACGAAACGCATCAAGCGTAATTCCAAAGATTGAAAAAATATGTTTTCCAAAGAAAAGTAAAATTAAACTGGTAACCACAACGGAAATGGTAACTTTTATAGCTAACGATTTTCTTTCTTTAATCGTTGCATCTTGTGTAACTGTTAAAAAAACTGACAACACAAAGAAAGGCGTCATTATAAAAAATATTTTTAAAAATGATGATATAAATAAGTCCATAAAAATCCTCAATAAGTATTTTATTATAAACTCTAATTTTAGCTTGTGTAGGATTAAATAGCGTTAAGTGCTAAGGTTTTTAATAATTCAAACACTCTTATCTTTGGGGTTTTCAATTCATTCCAATTTTCAACAACTTTTGGCTTAAACAAGTTTAAGCTTCCGAAACCCACAATTAATAATTACTCTCTCATTGACTCTTTTAAAAATTTATGTTTAATTGGATATAATATTTCATTAAACATAGGAGTTTTTTTGTACGACAAAGAGATAGATGTCATTAAAAAGTCGAATCGTTACCGCCAAAGAGTTATTGCCAATGCTTCTTGTATAGATGCAGCTTCTAATGATTATTTAGGATTATCTACAAACAAAACATTATTTAAAAATGCTTATGAAAAAGTTTTAAAACACGCTCACTTCTCCCCAAAATCTTCTTTACTTGTTAACGGTTATAGCTCTATTCATCAAGAGTTTGAAGAAGCTTTGTGTAAAGCTAACCACTTTGAAGATGGCATTGTTTTAGGAAGTGGTTTTTTAGCAAATATCTCTTTAATAGAAGCACTTGTTCGCAAAAAAGATATTTTAATTATGGATGAAGAGTATCATGCAAGTGGTATTTTAGCTACTAGGCTTCTTAAAAAAAATCAAGTTCTTTTTTTTAAACACAACGATGACAAAGATTTGGAAAATATTTTAAACTCACTTGAACTTTCAAAATATAACCGTATTATTATTGCTATTGAAGGTGTTTACTCTATGCAAGGAGATATTGCAAAAAAAGAAATTTTTGAAATTGCAGATGCTCACAACGCTCTTCTTATTGTAGATGAAGCTCACAGTTGTGGAGTTATTGGAGAAAACCTTTTAGGTGTTTTTGATTATTACTCCATTACTCCTAAAAAGAATCATATTAAAATGGGAACCTTAGGAAAAGCATATGGAAGTTATGGCGCTTATATTTTAGCCTCTTTTGAAGTTATTGATTTTTTGCTTAATAATGCCAAAGCCATTATTTACACTACTGCTTTATCTTTGTTTGATACAGCACTAGGTCATGAAGCACTAAATTATATTTTAACCCACAAAGAAGAGTTAAAAACAAAAATTCAAAGCCGTATTGATATTTTTAAAGAGCATTTACAAATAGAAGCCCAGAGTTTGATTATTCCTGTTTTAATAAATGATAATAAAAAGGTAATAACTATACAAAAAGAGCTAAACGCTTTAGGGTTTTGTGTAGGTGCTATAAGACAACCCACAGTTAAAAAAGCTATAATTCGAGTCATTGCAAAAATAGATATTGCGCAAAAAGATTTGATTATTCTAGCAAACCATTTAGACAAATACAAAGGTTTACCATGCACAGAATAAAGCAATTAATAAAAGGAAATGAGAAGTTTAAAAGTCTCTATTTCCCTTATTTTGAAGAAGAGTTAAAATTATCTATCCAAATTGGTCAAAAACCAGAGGTGCTTTTTATAGGGTGTAGTGACAGTCGGGTAACTCCTGATTTAATGTTAGATGCCAAACCAGGAGATATGTTTATTTTGCGAAATGTGGGAAATTTTATTCCTCCATATAAAGCAGATAATGACTTTCACGGAAGTGCTGCTGCTATTGAGTATGCGGTTTCTGTTTTAGGGGTTAAAGATATTATTGTATGTGGTCACTCTCATTGTGGAGCTTGTAAAAGTTTATATGATGAAATCCCTATAGAATCTACTTTAGTGCATGTAAAAAAATGGCTAGAACTGGGTGCAAAAGCTAAAGAGTTTACTTTAAGAACAATTAAAGACCCAAACGACAAAGAAGACCTTTACAGACAAACGGAGAGAAACTCTATTTTGTATCAGGTTGAGAACCTTTTTTCTTATCCTGCGGTAAAAGAGAGAATTGACCAAAAAACACTTACCATTCACGGTTGGTACTACTGTATTGAAACTGGATTGATTGAGTATTATGATTTAGAAAAAAAACAATATAAACCACTGAAAGAGTTATTATCATGAGCCAAAATATACCTGTACGAAAAATTCCTAAAAAACATATTTTTGTTATTGCGTTAACTGTTATTATAGGTGTTGCTTTTTATTTTATTAGTACCACACTTAAAGAAGAAAAGCTACGAGAAGTTTTAGCCACATTAGGACATCCTAATATTTCAAAGATTACCATTTTTAAAACGCATAAAGTTGAAGACCCAGAGGTTAATAAAAAAGGATCGCTTTACTCTTTAGAGTTTACCGATAACGATTTAAAACAAGTGTGTCGCGGCTTTATTTTATACAATTATAAAAAAGAGTACAGCAAGGATATTGAGTGCAAATGATTATTGAAAAGTTAGAAAACCAAGAGAGGCTGAGTTTCAAAGAAGCATTATCGCTTTACGATTTAGATCTTTTTACTTTGGGAAAATATGCTAATAAAATACGCACTCAAATATTTGAAAGAAAAACATATTTTAATATTAACAGGCACATTAATCCCACTAATATTTGTAAAGATGTTTGTCAATTTTGTGCTTACAGTTCAAGCAGAAAAAACCCAAACCCCTATACAATGAGCCACGAAGAGATTTTACAAACTGTTGATGATTCTTTAAAGAAAGAGATTAAAGAGGTGCATATTGTTTCTGCACATAATCCAGATACTGGTTTAAAGTGGTACTTAGATGTTTTTAAAAAAATAAAAGACAAATATCCGCAACTTCATGTAAAAGCGTTAACTGCTGCTGAAATTCACTTTTTAAGCACCGAATATAATTTAAGCTATGAAGAAATTATTCAAAAAATGATTGAAAGTGGTGTTGACTCTATGCCAGGTGGGGGTGCTGAAATTTTTGATGAAGAGTTACGAAAAAGAATTTGTGGTGGAAAAGTAAGTTCACAACAGTGGCTCCATATTCATAAACTTTGGCACAATAAAGGCAAACAAAGCAATGCCACCATGCTTTTTGGGCATATAGAAACAAGAGAACACAGAATTGACCATATGCTTCGGTTACGCGATTTACAAGATGAAACACATGGGTTTAACGCGTTTATTCCACTTGTCTATCAAAAAGAGAATAACTTCTTAAATGTTAAAGAGTATCCAACGGGTCAAGAGATTTTAAAAACTTTCGCCATTGCCAGAATTGTGCTAGACAATATTCCAAACCTAAAAGCGTATTGGGTAACATCAAGTATAAAACTTGCCTTATTGGCCCAAGAATTTGGAGCAAATGATTTAGATGGCACTATTCAAAAAGAGTCCATAAACTCAGCAGCAGGAGCAAACAGCGCCAATGGAATGCCGTTAGAACAGTTCGTACAAGTCATCCAAAACTCAGGGTTTACCCCCGTTGAAAGAGATTCTGTTTATAATGAACTGAAATTTTATTAACATAAATAATGTTGAATTTTCAATTATTTTTGTATTAGGAATCTCAAACTTGTTTGAGACTTATTAAAAGTTGCTAGTTTATTACAATTTCAATTAACAATTTTTAATGCAAACCATGCCGAAACAAGTTTCGGCTTCCTAGGAGTGCAAATGCGCGTGAAAATATTTTATTTTCACTTTCCTACTCATTTTGGTGAAACTGCAAAATAAACCTAACTTCAATCCCTTTTTCACTCTTTTTCATCTTCACAGGATACGACACATTCATAGAATATTTTTGTTCATTTAAGACTTCAATTAGCGTAAAAAACTCTTGTGGCTCTTCGCAATGCATAACTACTTCATAGTTAAATGTGCTAATATCAGATTTGAAATCAGATTTAAATACAAACTCATTTTTTTCACCTAATACAAACCCTAATATCTCTTCAACTTGTTGTTTTGGTAAAAACCCATTTTGGATATATTCTGGCAATACCTCTTGTGTAGTTTGAGGTTGTTCTATGTATTCGCTGTTATCAATAGTTGCTTTTAATGCACCCTTACTTTGGTTTTCACCAAACTCTATAGATGAAAATTTATATTCGTGAAGCAGTTTTGGCTGCATATCTTTAATATAAATATCATCTTCAAGCAAAGATATTTTTAAAAATGCACTGTTAAGACCTACCTCTAGTTCTTCTACAACAACGCTATAAGGGATAATATCAAATAAAGTTAAAACTCTTTTTTGCAATTTATGATTTTTTAGCATATGGTTAGGAAGCTTTGGTTTAAGAGCTTCTTCTTTTTCTTGCTCTTTTTTTTCTATTGCTTTGCTTTTTTCTAAAATTATCTCTTCTTGAACCTTGTGTTTTTGTCCGTTCATATAGTTGTAAAAATAAAATGCCCCAAAGGTAATCATAAGAGTAAAGGCAATGAGTGAAAAAAGTACAAATTTGCTTTTCTCTTTTTTTCTAGGCTTTATAAAACTTCTTTGCATCTTAAGTGGTTGTTTGGCTAACTCATAAATATAATCATCTACTGAAATAGGATGATAATTCACTTCAATTAAAAGCTCATTGTGTAAACGGTTAATTTGTTCTTCGTTGAGTTGTTTAATCATATGTAAAATGGTTACTTTGTCAATAAAAAGCTTCTCTTTGGTTTCATAAAATTTTTCCAAAACAGTATTAATTATGCTTTCAATTTCAAAATAATAAATTTCATCGAAAAGTTTTTGTCCAAAGATTTCATTGTCATAGAAGTTTGATTTTTGTATCTCTTCAAAAGAGGTTAAGGCTTCAATACCTGAATAAACCACTTGATTGTTTTGATTTAAAATCAGTATATATAATGAGTTATTTACAATAAAGCCATTAAAAGTGCTGGCACTTGGATTTTGTTCACAATGTAAATTTAAAATATGAAAAGGAGAATAGATATAATCCACGCCTGAAGCTTCAAAAAAATATTTGGTTTCAAATAACGCACTTTTATCCAGTGCTAAATTGTACTCACTGTTAAAAGGGACAATCACATTGCTATCAGAATTATTTAAAGGCGATTTTAAAACAAGTTTTTGTTCAGAGCTATCGCATAGAGTTGAAATAAAAGTTTGAGGTTCATTTTGTTCTAATATTTTTAGTTTATAGACAACATCTTGAGACAAGGAATTCCCATGCACTAAAAAAGATGACTGTTCTGCTTTAACAATATCGTCGTTAACTAACTGCTTATAATCAAATTTTAGTTGATTATAGTATCGAATAATACTCACATACAAAGAACTTTTGTTAAACATATTCCCTCGATTATTTCATTGCGTTTTGAAGCAATTTCTCTTGAACTAAACTTTTTGCATCTTCTATTTCTAAGCCCTCAACACTAAAAGGTTCGCTTACATAAAAGTTAAGCGTGCCAAATGGTTTTGGTACTATAAATTTATCCCATGAATTAAATTGCCAATATTTTGTAGGTTTACAATTAAATGCTAATATCTTAGCATTTGTTTTCTGAGAAATGGCTACAATTCCACTGGCAACACTGTGCCTAGGACCTCTTGGACCATCGGGAGTAATAGCTATGTCATCGCCTGCTTTTAACTCTTTAATAGCAGCAATCAGAGCTTTGGTTCCGCCTCTGGTACTTGAACCCCGAATTGAGTAAATGCCCAAATACTCAACCGTTTTAGTAATGGCTTCCCCATCTTTATGTTCACTTATCATGGCACTTACTTTTCCATGGGGTTTGAGCTTTTGGTAGTTAAACGGTTGCATTAAAAGCTCCCCGTGCCAAAATGTTACGACATAGACTTTGTCGTTTAACTCTTTTGGGTGATGAAACACTTTTTTACTTGTCATATAAATAATACGCACTAAAATTTGCAAAAAAAATGGCAAAAGTTTAGTTTTTAAAAAATATTTCATCGTTAGTTTACCACTTCCCCTTTAAGTGAGGTTCGTGTTGAACTTATAATTTTAACATTCACACATTTTCCTAAAAGCTCATCGCTTCCTTTAACATACACTTGGCAATAGTTATCACTAAAGCCCATAATTTCACCATTGGGTTTTAAGCTTTCAAACAATACGCTCATAGTTTTACCTATATTTGAAAGCATATGTTCACTTTGGTGCTCTTTATGAAGTTCAATAACTTGAATGAGTCTAGAACTTCCAATATCATCCGCAATTTCTTGCTCTTTTAATTCTAGCGCTGCGGTGTTTGGTCTGGGTGAATATTTAAAGTTAAAAATTTGGTCAAATCGCACTTGATTAATAACATCGAGTGTGTCTTCAAAATCTTCTTGCGTCTCCCCTGGAAATGCCACAATAATATCTGTAGTAATACGAACTTCGGGTATGAGTTCTCTCAGTTTCAACGCCCTATTTAAAAACCACTCTTTGGTGTAGCCTCTTTTCATGGCTTTTAAAACAGCCGTTGAACCACTTTGAAGTGGCATATGAATGCACTTTGAAATCTTTGGGTTTTGTGCAAACTCTTCAATAAAAGCATCGTCCATGTGTAAAGGGTGTGGAGAAGTAAACCGAATGCGTTCTAAGCCTTCAATTTTTGAAATTTCTTGCAATAGCTGTGTAAAAGTTGATTTTTCACGTCCATCACTAAAGCGTCTTCCATACGAGTTAACATTTTGTCCTAAAAGCGTTGCTTCTACTGCACCTCTTTTAACATCTTTTTGAATTTGCTCAACAATCATTTCAGCAGGAATTGAAAGCTCTTCACCTCTTGTTGCTGGAACAATACAGTAAGTACACTCTTTGTCACAACCAATTGAGATATTAATAGATGTTTTATACAACGATGTTTCAGCACGAGCAAAATCATACTGGCTGTCGTCATTGTCAATATCAATCTCAACTGCCCCTTTTTGCTCAATTATAGTTGAAATTTTTGAAATATTTCGTGCACCTAAAACAAAATCGACATAAGGTGCTCTTTTAATAATATCTTTTCCTAAATGGCTAGCGGTACATCCACACACACCAATTTTGGCACCTTTTTTTTTCTTTACATTAAATTGTCCAATTTCTGAAAAAAGTTTTTGCACAGGTTTTTCACGAACAGAACAGGTGTTAATAATAATTAAATCGGCTTCTTCGATATTTTGTGTAGTAGTATAGTTTTTATGTTTGTTTAACTCAGCGACAATGTGCGCTGAGTCGTTGTCGTTCATTTGACAACCTAAAGTTTCTATAAATAGTTTTTTTGGTTCATGAGTATGTTGCATTTATATTTAAATCCTACTTTTTATAACGAATGAACCTCGTACATATATTCATCATCTGCTAATCCATATCGGACTTCTCTGAAATAGACATTAAATCCTTCTGCTTCAAAAGCATCTACAAGTGCCATCATATCTTTGTGAGAATTCTCTTTATCGAAATAAAATATTTTTTCTCCAATTGCTTTTAGCTCATCGATAAGTTTAGAGACTTGAACCTTTTTTGGTTTTTCATTTAGCTCTTTTCTTGCTAATAATATTTCCATTGTATTAACCCTTTTGTATTGTAAGATAAGTCAAAGATTTTATCTAAATATGACTTTAAATTCTATAAAGAGAGATAAAAGTTATTTTAGATATAATAATTGCCTACAATCACATTGAAACTCATTTTTACAATTCAATGTTAAACATTTAAAGGTTATTACTATGGATAAAATAATTGATATTTTAGATTCTATTGCATATGAAAAAGGGCTTAAAATCGGTGAAGTCGAAGAGGCTTTAAAAGAGGCCTTAATTATTACGGCTAAAAAAATGGTCGATGAAACACTTATTTTCGCAGCAGAAATTGATCGAAAAAACAAGCAACTTAAACTGTTTCAAAAAATAGAAGTTGTAAGCAACGACGACAAACGATTAAGTGGTCTTGAAGTCGATGAATATAACCAAGTTATTAACAAAGAAAACTTTATAACGCTAAACGATGCTTCGGCAATTGATTCGGATTTAGAAATTGGTGACTTTATGGAGTACGAATTAGAATTTGAAAATATGGGTCGAAACGCAGCTACGATTTTAAACAGCAACTTTGAGTACAGACTTCAACGCTTTTTAGAACAAACACTTATGGGAAAATACCAAGATAAAATTGGAAAAATTATTAATGGAAGCGTAACACGAATTGACAGAAGCGAAAATACTTTTGTGGAAATTGGTGAAGTAAGAGGAATGCTTCCTAGAAAAAACAGAATTAAAGGCGAAAGCTTTAAAATGGGAGATAACCTAAAAGCAGTAGTAAAAGGTGTAACCATTGATAAATCAATGGGTTTAATTATTGAACTTTCAAGAACATCTCCTAGATTTTTAGAAGCATTACTAGCACTTGAAGTGCCTGAATTAAAAGATGAACGAGTAAATATTGAAGCCAGTGCAAGAATTCCAGGAAGCCGAGCAAAAATTGCTTTAACTTCTATTGACCCTTCAATTGATGCCATTGGTTCAGTTGTAGGTGTTAAAGGGGTTCGAATTTCAGCAGTTAGCCGACAACTTAACGGTGAGAGCATTGACTGTGTTGAGTATTCTCCTATTCCTGAAGTATTTGTTTCAAGAGCATTATCACCTGCAATTATAAATAGCGTTGTTATTGAAAAAGCAAAAAGATACGATGAAAAAGACAAAGCGATAGTAACTATTTCTAGTGACCAAAAATCAAAAGCCATTGGAAAAGCGGGTTTAAATATAAGACTAGCTTCTATGCTTACAAAATGTACCATTGAGTTAATTGAAATAGGAGGTCCTTCTATAGTTCCAAGTGATTCAAATGAAAATGGCACTGCTCCTACTTCTGAAACCAACGATGCGACATCGTTAGAGGCACTATTTAAATAATGAAGCCGATTGTTTTTTATGATTCAGTAAAAAAAACAAAAGAAGCTTTTACTCCTTTGGATGAAAAAGAGGTAAAAGTATATGTTTGTGGACCTACTGTTTATGATGATTCTCACTTAGGACACGCAAGAAGTGCAGTAGCTTTTGATCTACTGCACCGTGTATTAATTGCCAATGGCTATGCTGTAACTATGAGCAAAAACTTTACTGATATTGATGATAAAATCATTAATAAAATGGCACAAACCAATCAAACACTAGAAGAATTAACCTCTTTTTATATTAGTGAATATAAAAAAGATATGCAGTGCTTAAATATTTTGCCAAATACGTATGAACCAAAAGCCACTGAAAACCTGAATGCTATGAAAGCTATGATTGAAACACTTTTAAAAAAAGATGTTGCGTATATTATTGAAGATGGTGTTTATTTTGACACCTCGAAAGACAGCTCTTATGGCTCGTTGAGCCATCGTTTAGAAGATGAACAAACCCAATCAAGAGTTGAAACAAACACTCAAAAAAGAAACCCAAAAGATTTTGCTCTTTGGAAGATTAAAAAAGATGAAAGCATCAGTTATGATGCCCCTTTTGGAAAAGGAAGACCTGGTTGGCATATTGAGTGCAGTGCCATGATTCACCAACATTTAGCCAATGACTCTTCAGCCTTATATGAAATAGATATTCACGGCGGTGGTGCTGATTTACTCTTTCCTCACCACGAAAATGAAGCTGCACAAACCAGATGCGCTACGGGGAAAAACTTAGCAAAATATTGGTTACACAACGGTTTTGTAAATGTAAATGGTGAAAAAATGAGCAAATCTTTAGGTAACTCTTTTTTCTTAAAAGATATTTTAAAAGAGTATTCAGGTGAAGTTATTCGATTTTATCTCTTAACCGCACACTACCGTAATGATTTTAATTTCAATGAAGAGGATTTAATTGCTTCTAAAAAAAGATTAGATAAACTTTACAGAGTTAAAAAAAGAGTTTATGGTGTTGAAAAAAGTAGTGTTAATAAAATATTTAAAGAAAAATTGTTTGAAGCATTAAACGATGATTTAAATAGTGCAAAAGCAATTGCTCTTGTAGATGAGATGATTTCAGCTGCCAATGAAATTTTAGATAAAGAGCCAAAAAATAAAAATATTAAAAAAGAATTAGTTGCTAATATTGAATTAGTAAATAATATTTTAGGCGTTGGTTTAGAAGATGCTTTTAGTTATTTTCAGTTTGGAATAGATGAACAAACATCTTTAAAAATTGAAGAGTTAATTCAAAAAAGAAATCTTGCCAAACAACAAAAAGAGTTTCAAACAGCAGATAAAATAAGAGAAGAGCTTAGCTTAATGGGAATTTCTCTTATGGACACACCTGTTAAAACTGTTTGGGAAAAACTTTAACCGTTTTAGTTTTTAAGGAAACATATTGAAAATTGTACACACCATAGAAGAGTTGCAAAGTATTAGAGCCACTCTTTCTTGCTCGATTGGTTTTGTCCCTACAATGGGAGCTTTGCACGATGGGCATATTTCACTTATAAAAAAAGCCAGAAGTGAAAATGAAACAGTTATTGTCTCTATTTTCGTAAACCCTACGCAGTTTTTAAAAGGGGAAGATTTAGATAAATACCCTAGAAAAATAGAGTCCGACAGTAAAATTTGTGAATTATGCAAGGTTGATTACCTTTTTATGCCTCAAATTTCAACCATGTATTCAAAGGATGAAGTGCTGGTAAAAGCCCCTTTACTTAGAAGTTATTTGTTAGAAGGAGAGTTGCGTCCGGGTCATTTTGATGGGGTTTTGCAAGTCGTTTTAAAACTCTTTAACTTAGTTTCTCCAACAAAAGCTTATTTTGGTAAAAAAGATGCTCAACAACTTTTACTTATAGAACAAATGGTGAAAAACTTTTTTCTTCCCATTGAAATAATACCGTGTGATATTGTACGACAAAGCGATGGCTTAGCGTTAAGCAGCCGAAATACATACTTGTCGCAAGAACAAAGAGTTGACTCTTTAGCCATTTCAAAGTCACTTGAAAAAGCAGCTAAACTAATTGGTTCAAAAGTGCTTGATTGTGCAACCATTGAAGAGCAGATGAGAACCATTATGAAAGCTTTAGATATTGAATATATTGCATTTGTAAATAGAGATTTTGAGCAAATTAACACCATCGTTTTAGGCAACAGCATTATTTTAGTCGCTGTTAAAATTGGGTCGATAAGACTTATAGATAATATTTGGATATAAAAATGAAATTTACCACCACAAACCCACAAAAAACATTGCACTTAGTCTCTTTAGGCTGTACAAAAAATCTTGTTGACTCAGAAGTTATGTTAGGAAAACTAAGCGATTACAAACTAACCCATGAACCTGAACTAGCAGATGTTATTATTGTAAATACCTGCGGCTTTATTGAAAGTGCTAAGCAAGAGAGTATTAATACTGTTTTAGATTTAGACAGCATGAGAAAAAAAGATTCGGTTTTAGTCATGGCTGGGTGCTTAAGTGAGCGTTATAAAGAGGAGCTTCAAAAAGAGCTTATTGAGGTCGATATTTTTACAGGCGTAGGTGATTATGACAAAATCGACGTGCTGGTCAATGAAAAAAGAAGCCTTTTTACCAATGAAGTTTTTTTGCAAACAGAAATTAATGAAAGAGTCATTACGGGTTCAAACTATCATGCCTATATAAAACTAAGCGAAGGGTGCAATCAAACGTGCTCTTTTTGTGCCATTCCTTCGTTTAAAGGAAAACTCTTTTCACGCACCCTTGAATCATTGGTTAAAGAAGTTAAAGCGTTAGTTGCCAAAGGGTATTTCGATTTCTCTTTCGTTTCACAAGACTCTTCTTCTTATTTAAAAGATCGCGATATTAACAATGGTTTAGAACTGCTAATTGAAGAAATTGAAAAAGTGCAAGGCGTTAAAAGTGCAAGAATCTTGTATCTGTATCCATCAACTACCACACACACTTTAATTAAAAAAATAGAAACTTCTTCTGTTTTTCACAACTATTTTGATATGCCATTACAACACATATCGCCTTCTATGTTAAAGATTATGAAACGAGGTAAAGGCATTGAACAACTCAATGAATTAATGGCTACCATGAGAAACACTCCTAACTCTTTTATCCGAACCACCTTTATTGTAGGACATCCGGGTGAAACACAAGAGGATTTTGACGATTTGTGTACTTATGTTAAAGAGTATGGATTCAACAGAGCCAATGTCTTTTCTTATTCCGATGAAGAGGGAACCACGGCTTATGAAAGTACTCAAAAAGTTGATGCTAAAGTTATTGATAAACGAGCCAAAATTTTAGGCAAAATTATTGAGAAATCTACCTTAACCGCGTTTAAAGAAGAGATTGGTAAAATTGTAGAAGTCGTGGTAGATGGTCCTAGTTTAGAGCATGAGTATCTATTAAGTGCCAGAAATATTATGTGGGCACCCGATATTGATGGTGAAATTTATATCAACGACAATGAATTAGAAACCGAAATTAAATTTGGGGTAATTTACAAAGCTAAAATTACAGAACTAGCAGGAGATAATCTCCTTGCCACTATTATTAAATAGATGATAACGTTAGAAATAACAAGCCAAAAGAATCTTTTAGCCTTTTCAGGAGGCGTAGATTCCACGGCACTGTTCTTTCTTCTGCTTGAACGCCATATCCCTTTTGATATTGCCATTGTAAACTACAACACCCGCACACAATCAAGACAAGAGTTGGTCTATGCCTTGAGTTTGGCACTTAAATATAAAAAACAGTGTTTTATACAACATGCAACTCTTGAAAAATCCAATTTCGAATACAACGCACGGCAACTTCGTTATGATTTTTTTGAAGAACTCATAGAGGAACACAGCTACGAAACCCTTTTAACCGCCCATCAACTCAACGATAAATTGGAATGGTTTTTAATGCAACTCTCAAAAGGAGCTGGACTACATGAACTTTTGGGATTAAATGAACATTTAATTAAACCCAACTACACCATCACACGACCTCTATTAGAAGTTTCAAAAACCACATTGGAAGAGTATTTAAAAACAAATAACATAAAATATTTTTATGATGAAAGCAACAGCGATTTAAGTTATACCCGCAACTATTTCCGCCACCATTTTAGTAATAGCTTTATTCAAGAGTTTGAATCAGGCGTTAAAAAGTCATTTACATATTTGCAAAAGGATTTAAACTCATTAGCTTCTACAAATGAGCCTATATACAAATATAAAGAGTTAACAGTATTCAACGCTCATTTAGATGATAATCTAAATATTCGTCTCATAGACGCTTATTTAAAGCAAAAAGGGTATCTTTTAAGCCACGCTCAAAGAGAAGAGATTTTAAAGCAAAAAAAGTCAGTAATTGATACTTTTGCCATTTGTATAACACCACTTTATATTTTTATTGCTCCGTATATAAAAACGGTTATGCCAAAAATATTTAAAGAAAAATATAGAGTGTTGAAAATTCCCGCAAAAATAAGAGCGTATATATTTCAAGAAGAGATTGAACCTAGTGATTTATTGTTTCTAAAGTAAAATAAACATTTCACTATTTCTTAATGGCTGATCCAAGACTTATTGTTTTCAGCTATTAAGTAAAAATGCTTTCATTTTTTGTGTTTCTGTCATCTGTTTTTGTAAAGAAGCGTTAAACTCTTTAATAAAGTTAAGATTTTTGTAAAAAAGTTCTGACAATGATTGAAGATCATTATATTCTAAATCAAAATCAAATTTATCTTCAAAAGTTAAATATTTTTCAACCCAGATTTGAAGTTGCGAAGCTCTTTGTTCATCATCTAATGTATCAATGTACTTTAGTTGATTAAAGGCTTCTACAGACCTGTTTCTTCTTTCCATGCTTCAATAAGTCCTTGTACTACTTTAATTACTTGATTCACCGAATTAACATTGTTATCTATTCCTGCTGCAAAAAGTGTCTCAATTTGATAAAGATATAAACCATCTAAATAATAAGAGACTTCTCCTCCATCAAAATCAAGTACATTTCTTAATTCATCAAAAATAGCAATCGATTTATTAATGTATTTAAATTTAGATTCAATATCCTCTTCTTGCATAGAAAGTTTTACAAAAGAGAGGAACTTAAGCAGTCCCTCATACAATTTTAATATCAGTACATAAGGATCATCACTAACAGCATTTTGTTGATTATAAACGTCAAGACCCATTAATTTTACTCTCCTTATATACTTATTGCTAAATTAGTAATAAGTATATTATATAAAAGCTTAAATATTTCTATCAGTTACCCGATACCGATTGCGCAATCATCATTTTAAGCCCACCAAACGCATTTTCAAACTGACTAATAATTGCAGTATAAGCAGCAAATTGCATTGCCATTTGACTATATTTATTGTCTAAAAATTCAATTGCTTTCTTTTTTTCAGTTTCTAAAGATGCTCTTCTTGTTGTCATATTATCACCATATGAAGTTAATTGTCCTCCAAAGCCATCTAATTCATCAAGATACTCTTTTATTTTAGTACCAATTCCTCTTCCTTTTTCTTCAGCAGATCCTACTAAAATAGATTTTAAGCCTGAAAAATCTTCAGCAACTGCTTTATTGAAAACTGCCGAATCCAATGATAAGTAACCACTTTTATCTAAATCTACTCCATAGCTAAATAAACTTTTATCTTTATCATTTCCATATTCTGTTCCAAATATAATATCTTTTATTTTTGTTAAAATAGAACGAATTGTAGATTTATCTTCAATTTTTGAATCAGCTCCAATGGTGTAGTTTGTTACTAAATCTACCATATCATTGTAATTAGTAATTAAGTCCTTAAACGCACTCTCAATTCCAGCGGTATCTCTTTGTATTGCAACAGAAGCGTTTCCTAACTCTAATGCAGCAATAGTTAATCCACTTTGCATAATAATTTTATTACCTGACAAGTTATAATCAATTCCATCCACATTGGCTAACATATTTTGTGCTTTTTGCGTATGACTGCCATTATTTTGTAATCCCAACATAGTATCTGTTGTTATGGTTATGGCTTTTCCAGTTACGGATTCAATAGATATTTGACCATCAACTAAAGTAGCTGTGAATTTTCCATCTGTATTAATAGCAGTTATAACATCTTGATACTTTTGGATTCCATCAGCAGTAAAAGAAAAATCGTTTGTTCCATCTGTAAATGATATCTTTTCTCCACTCGCAGGAATTGAAGTTCCCACAAAAGTATTGGCTTGACTATTATATATATTTCCCAATCCAAGCACTGAAGCAGCACCACTTTGTTTAATGGTTATTGCATTATCCAATCCGCTTTCACTGCTTTTAATAACCATACGGTACTCATTGGCATTAACTTTCTCAAGCCCGACATCTAACTTTGAAAAGGTATTCATTTCAGCTACTAAAGTAGCATATGATTTATTCTTAGTACTAAAAGAGTACTCCACTTCATCAACTTTAATTTTAATAGTACCAACACCCATTTTGGTATCTTTATTGGCAATAATATTTGACATAAAGACATCTTTTTGTGCCAGTTGCGATACAGTTACATTTATTGTTCCTGGTTTTAAATTGCTGGTATCGGTTGCATCAAATGAAGCAGCTGTTCCAGAGGTTTTTGCATAAACTTCTGAAAAGACATTGGTATTGTTGTTAAAAAGGTCGAATTTTTTTGAAGCATTCAAAATATCATTTATTTTCGCCTCTATTTCTCCAAACTGTTCAACTTCTGTATCCCAATTTTCAATTCGTTTTTCAATAGGGTCGACTTGACCTTTTCTTTCTGCATTTTTTAGTTTTTCAATTAGTTCCATGCTCAATCCTGCCGAACCTGAGCTTCCTAATCCTAATATTCCTTCAGCCATGATAAACTCCTTTTATCGTTTTATGCCAAGCAAAGTTTGAAGCATTTGGTCAGATATTGAAATAATCTTTGCACTGGCTTCATAGGCTGCTTGAAATCTAACTAGATTTAACATCTCTTCATCTTTGTCCACTTTTACAATCAAATCATAAGTATTACTCAATGATTGAGTTACACTTTTTTGAGAATCAAGTAAAAAGTCGTTGTTTTCTTTGTCTCCAGAGACCTTAACTAGCAACTCTTGAAAATATTTTGAAAATGAAGTTGCATTTTTAGAATTTGCATTTTGCATCCCACTTTCAAATGAAAAATCTCTCTTGTGTTGAAAAGTAACCATATAGTCCAAATCATTTTGCGTTAAATCATTTACAGAAATTGCATTGAACTTTAAACTTTTAACATCACTTCCTGAAAAAAGATTAATATCTTTTTTGTTTTGAATATCTGTCCCCACATTATTAAACGAATCTTGCCCATAAATATAGTTACCATTTTCTGTTGACACCGCATAAGCACTGTGAATGTCGCTTAGCGTAAAAGCAAAATCATTTAATACATCTTTATACTCTTGATATCTATTGCTCCCAGATGTACTTGATAAATTCTCAAGTTTTGCTTGGATAATACCACTTTTTAAAGGTGTCTTAGAATCAATAGATTTCAAATAAATGTCATCTGCAGCCGTTGTACTTTGTTGATTGTTCTTTGAAAATGCAATATTTTCTTGTAATCCAACTACTGCATCAGCTCGTCTGAACTCCAATGTACTTTCAAATGCACCTTGAGTTCCAGGAACTTTTGCTTCTAAAACTAAATATCGTTCTGTTAGCAAATCGGGTTCAATGATATTTCCATCAATGTCTTTTTTATAATCCCCATTGTAAGCAGTTACAAGCTTATTCATATAAGGGTCACTGTTAATAGCAACACCTAATGCTCGAATATAATTTGTTTCATCTACCAAATCAGGGGGACCACTTCCATCAATATACAAAGCGTTACCTTGTGTGTCCAAAACAGGTTGACCAAATTTTAGTTCAATCGTTCCAACATTATTCATTGTAAACACAAACTTATCGTCTGTATCCATAGGTGCACCAATATCAATTGAACTTACGCTTCCATCAGCGTCCGTTACATACTTATTTTTTTGTGCGGTGTACTCTTCTCCAATAGATAAAGGCCGTACATTATCATGCCAAAGAGCTCTTAAATCACCAATTTTAAGCTCATACGGTTCACCTTTAATAACTTCAATATCCACATATTGTGCCAGTTTTTTTTCTAATAAATCTCTTCTGTCTAGCAAATCATTTCTTTGCATAGATTGATTGCCTATTTCTCTGTTAAGCGATGCCATCTCTTTTAAAATGGAATTCACCTCTTCTACATCGAGTTGAACACTTTGTTTCGTACTGGCTTCTCTTTGCTCAATTGCTTCATAAACTTTTTTCAAATCATTTACAAGCGCATTGGCTTGAGTTGTAAAGTTATTGATAAAAACCGCATCTTCCCGATTTGAATTTAAATCATCTATGGCTTTAAAATATTTATCTATTGTTTTTGAAAGCCCTGCTACTTCTGTTTCTTGGAAAATAGATTCAACTTGCCCAAGAAGTGTTGAAAGTTCTTGATAGTAACCCTCTTTTGTACTTTCATCCATTAAATTACTGTACAAATAATCACTTGTTGAACGCATTACACTTCCAGTAAGACTTCCTCTTCCTGTACTGTTTTGGCTGATATGTGCAATTTCACTAATATCAACTACTCTTTTTTTATATCCAGGAGTATTTTCATTTGCTATATTATTAGTAACATTTTCAAGAGCTGTTCGTGAGGTATTTAGACCCGTTTGCCCAATGATTAAACTGTTTAGCATTGCTTACTCCTTTACTAGATTATATGACATATTGACATTACATTTCTTAATAGTAGATTAAAGTTATCTATTAACCATATTAAGTGTTGTGCTAATCATATCTTGTAAAACCGTTGCAAGTTTCGCATTGGCCTCATAGGCTGCTTGAAATTTCATTAAATTTAGCATCTCTTCATCTGGGTCAACTTTTATCATTTTATCGTAACTGTTTTTCAATGATTGAGTTACTGTTGATTGAGTATCTAAAGAGTATGAATTGTTTGCATTAAAGTTTGCAATATCAATTTGAAAGTTCTGAAAAAACTTTGAAAAACTTGTTTTAACAGAGCCGTCTTTACTCATCTCTTCTATATTATTATTAATATTTTGTTGTCCTTTATTACTAAATAAAATATTGCTTTTATTGGAAAAAGAAGCTAAATAATCGTAATCTTTTTGCTCTAAATTATTAATGGCTTCTTTGTTAAACTGCATTGATTTAACGCTTGACCCACTGAATAATCCTAAAGTTACGCTGTTATTATAAGACTCTCCACTGTTAATTGAAGCTTGCTCCCCATATACAAAACTGCCATCTTCTTTTAGAATATATTGCTTACTCATATCGGTTAAAGTAGCTGCTAATGTATCTAGGTTATCTTTAAAGTTTTGGAGTATATTATTTTTTGAACTGCTATCAAGATTTTCTATTTTAGCAAACGCACTTCCATTGTTAATATTAATTTTTTCATCGTAACTTTGTATATAACTTTCACTTTTTGCATTAACACTTTGTTGGTTATTTTTATTAATTTGTGCCACTTCGTAGAGGTCATTATTATTTGTATCGGTAAAATGTTTTAAAGAAGAACTAAAAGAGCCTTGCACTCCTTCTTCTTTTGAGATAATTTCTAGCGTACCTAGTGGGTTTATTTTAGCAGTAACATTTTGATTAATATTAGAATCATTATTTATTTTGTAAGCTAATGATTCTAATATATTTGTTTCATCTACAACATTTCCATTAACTGTTTCACCATATTTAACTTCTGCAGAAAATAAGTTATTAAATTCATAAACTAACTTATCATTGTTAGGAGCCACATTTAGCGTTATATCACTTGTTGGAAATCTATCTATTTGTGCAGTATGATTTTCTCCAAAACTAAACTCTCTTACATTATCATTTCGCACAGCCGTTGTGTCACCAATTTTAAGCTGATAATCTCCATACTCTTTAGAAACAGTAATATTCACAAAGGTTGCCAACTCTTTCTCTAAGGCATCTCGTTTGTCTAAAAGCGTTAGTTGAGGAACACTGCTTCTTCCCATAAGTGAATTAATATTGGCAATATTGTCAACAATTCTATTAATATCTCGTACATCTGCTTTTAAATCAGACTTTAATTTTATCTCTTCATCTTCTAAACTTTTATACGAAGTTTTCAAATCGCTTATAATGTTAGAAGCTCTTGTTTTAAAATCCTCTTGATAGGTTACATTTTGTGGATTACTTTTTAGGTTTTCTAAACTTTGGAAATATGCATCTAAATCTTTTGAAAAACCACTATTTTCGCTCTCTTGGAAAATATTTTCAACCGCACCTAACATAGAGGTAAGATTTTCATAATACGCCAATGTTGTGCTCTCACCTACATAGTTTTTATAAATAAAATCATTAGTGTTTCGTATAGTATCCCCAATTGAAACCCCCCGACCCGTTAAGCGTGAATCTGTTTGTGCAGCTTCACTAATATTAGTTGTTCGCTTAACATATCCTGCCACATTCTCATTGGCAATATTATTTGTTGATGTTTGGGCAGCCGTTCTTGCCCCTATTAAACCTGTTTCTATCACATTTAATGAATTGAGCATCTTGTACTCCTTTTCTAAAAGTTAGATTAAATAATTCTATTGAGCTATTATATACTATTTTTTATAAAAAATATGGTTATTTTAAATTTTAGTAAAATTTACTTAATTTTGAAATTTATTAAAATGGCCATAGCGATTTTAATATCTTCGTTCCCCATGGTGTTCGTAGGGCATCTCTTTCTTCACCATCTTTTCTGTATAAAATCTTTAAATTAGCCATTTGTGAGGACATCACGCTATTTTCAGGTGAAATATCATATGGTCTTATTACTCCACTTAAAATAATCTCTTGGCTTTGCCCATCTATTAGCATTTGCTTTGAACCTTTAATAAAATAATTCCCATTTTGATAAGTTTGTTCAATAATAACAGAAACAGTAGTTTCAAAAGTCTCATCTATTTTAGTTTTGGCTTTCCCAGTAAAAGAGGAGTCAGAACCCACTCCTACGTCAAACCCAGTTACGCTGTTAAATTTATTGGCAATACTATTAACGGTGCTATTTGGATTAACATTACTTGCATTTGGAACCATAGCTCCACCTCTTAAATTAGCATTTGAATTATTAGAAGTTGTTCTGCTGTTACTGGTGTCTGATTGCAACTCTTCGTTAATAATAACTTGAATAATATCGCCAATTTGCAAATCTTTTTTATCTGCAAATAAAGAACCACCTCGAATTGAATATAAAGAGCCTTTCTTAGTTACAGGCTTAGCTTGTTCTTTAGGAATTTGAATGGCAGGTTGCTCAAAGTTTAACTCTTCCTTAGCACACCCTACAAAAAGAAATATTACTGCAATTAAAAAAAATGGTTTATAAGCCAGAAACATTATATTTACTCTCAACAATTTGCTTTAAATCAATGGCTATTTTTATGTCGCTAACACTTGTTTTAACCAGTGCCATAACACCGTATCTCACCATGAGTGCATCTAAAGAAGCATCGGGGTCGGTTGCAATATAAAGCTTTCTCCCAATAACTTTAATCGTTCTTATTTTATCTTGAGCAATTAATTCAATCGCAATTTGTGCTTCATCAAAAATAACTGTTTCTATATCTGAAGCTCTTTTCTCTTTAAGTACATTTTCAACATCTTGAGGTGTTTGCTGAACTTCTTCGCCTTTAAATTTCTCACTTAATTGAAAATAGTAGACCGTAAATAGAGCTACTACTGCTGCAAAAGCAACAATTTTTACAATAAGTTTCGTATAGTTGGTTCGCTTAACGGCTACTATCATTTTTAATCCTATTTAATAACAAACGCAGTAAAAAAGATATTTTTTATGCTATTTTTATGGTATTTACTGCTATCTCCAATGGCTCGATTTAAAATATTATTAACCTCTTGAATAAGCTCCTCTTTTAAAAGCTCTTTGCCTCCAACCGTTAAAAGTTCTTCAGAGTTTCTTGAACTAATTAATGAAATAACCAAATCAATAATTTCAGGTTTATTTTCATCCATAAGTTGTTCAATATCATCCTCAATACTGTTCATAGTAAAGGAGAGCTTCATAAGCTTTTCTCTTCCTTTTGAATTGGTAATATTTAAAACCATGTCATTAATCTGTACTTTATAAAAATCTTTATAGACTTTTTCATCAACAGGACTTGAACCATTTTCAGAAGCAACTTGACTGGCTTTTACACTGTTTTGATAAAACAAATAACCGCCTCCTGCAACAACCAATAATAAAATTACAACTAATGCAATTAATGCAATAAATACTCCTTTACCGCCTGATTTTTGCGCTTGTACTGCTACTTCTTCATCTGCCATATAAAACCCTTTCTTTAATTATTAGTGCTGTTACTTTTATAATTTTTTAATTTTTCTGTAATAAGTGCTGCGTGTTCTACTTCTAAAAACTTCATTAATACAGTCACATTTCTCTCTTTAAGTTTTATGATTATATCAAAAACATCTTCAATTTTCCCCTCATTTATCATTTGGTTAAAAATGGTTGCTGCTATTTTAGGCTTCATTGTATCAAAAATTTTTGCCGTTTTACTTTCTACTTCACCTTGAATATCTTTTAAAATCGTCTCATTTTGCTGATGCAAAAAAGCAACTTCTTTTTTTTCTTTCTCTATTGTTTTTAAAAGCTGTTCAAGCTCTTGTTTGTTTTTTTGGTAATCACTCTCTTTTTTATTGTAAAAAATAGTTAACTCTTCTTTAAGCGCAATAACTTCATTTTTTTCTTTTATAGTTGACATTTCATCTTGAGGAGCTGCATTCAAATATAAAACACTCAACAAAATTATAATTAGTTTTAGCATTTTATCTCCTAGCTTGCAACAAATTTACTTAACATATATTCAGCAGTTGCTTCTTCTTCTTTTTTAAGCAACTCTTTTAACTCTATTTTTTTTTGTTCTTGTACCAAATAATCAAATTGCTCACTCTCTTTTAGTAACTCCTTTAACTCTTCATTGGCTTTATCTATTTTTTGAAGTAATCTATTTTTAATCACCTTAAGTTTTGCAATATGTGCATTCATGGTATTTTTGTGTATTTGTAAAATAGCGAAATCAGAAATGGCCCCATGTTTATTAACACTTGTAGTTGCAATTTGACGGTTAGTTAGCATGATTTCAGCTTCTAGCTCTTCTACTCTGTTTTGCATTTTCACACGCTCAACTATTTTTTGATCTGTTTGCATTTTCTTTAGATTAAGTAATTTTTTTATCATAATCTACTCTCCAAAAATCAAAATAAGATCCCATAACTCTTTGGCATAGGTGTGAACGTTTTCACCCATCCACGGCAATGCAATTAAAATAAAGGTTGATACAAGAACCATTTTAGGAACAAAAGTTAATGAAGCATCACTAACTTGTGTTACGGCTTGGAAAATACTAATTAAAAGTCCAATTACCATACTTACTAGCAGTGATGGCAGCCCTAAAATTAAGATAATTCGGATAGTATTTTCAGCAATTCCTAGTAAATCCATTAGTTTACTCTTTAATTTTAATGGTTATCTCCAAAGTTTTATTATTTAATAGCTGTGCAATTAATGTAGATATTTCATTAATCCTGCTACTATTTAATTCAACCTCAGCCCCTACTTTTTGACTACTTTTTTGGCTGCTTTCTTGAACGTTATTTGTACTTGTCTCATTTAACGCTTCTAAAAGTTCATTTTCATTTAAGCTGTCTAGTTCAGAAAATTCATCTGCCATTGTGTTTTCCCCTTTTTTTTCGGTTTCCTCATTTTTTTCGATTTCATCAATTTTCTCGATTTCATCAATTTTCTCAACGGTTATTTCAAAATCTTCTTCTTCTAAGTTGTCATTTATAGTGTTCTTAAAAAGTGTTTCTGCTTGAGAACTTTTCTTTTCATCATTTATTTCCGTCTTTTCTTCAGGTAACTCTTCTTCAATTCCATAATCTAAACTCTCTAAAAAATCATCTTCCAACTCTTCATTTTCATTTAGAAAATCATCAATATCAAAATCATCGTCAGCTTCTTCTTGGTTTTCTAGCAGTTCTTCATCTTCTTGAGCATCTGTTGCAAAAAATCTGTTTTTATCTTCTTCTAACGCTTCTTTTATTGTTAAATTTTCTTTAGTATGCCCGTGTATAAATCTATACTCATCTTTTTTGTGTTCATCTTTAGGCTTATTTTCTTTTACCTGCTTTTGCTCTTCAAGGGCTTGTTCTTTTTGTTTCTGCTTTAACACATGCTCTTGTTCTAATTTTTTAATAACTTGCGTTGCTATATCTTCAATCTCATCAACACTTAAATCGCCAATGCCATACTCTTTTAAGAACTCTTCTTCAATACCGTCTTTGGGTTTAAGGAACTTAATTTTATCATTTAAGGAGTTTTTTTTAATAATTTTATCATCATCAATAAGAAATATATTACTGGGATTTTCTTCAATGGCATCTTTAAGCTTTTTCAAAGAGCTAAGCTCAAGTATAGCATCATCTTTGCTTAGTCTAAATTTCATATTAGCTTGTTCGAAAACTTTTTGAATAGTGTTTTTAAAACTTTTGCTGCCGTAAATATATATCGTCACGCATAACCTTAACTGATTTTTCCTAATATTATACCTACTTTTTATAAAATTTTAGATAAAATCAAACCAATTAACACAAATGAGGGTTTGCATTGAAATATCTCCTGTCTTTACTTCTATTTATCACTTTTTTGAATGCTCAAACCATTAAAGATGTCTCTTCGGTTGTTGGAATACGAAAAAACCAACTCATAGGCTATGGTTTAGTAGTTGGACTTGCTGGAACGGGAGATAAAAGTAAGTTTACCATGCAAAGTTTACAAAACTTGCTTCGTAACTCTTACATTAAAATTCCCACCTCTTCTATTAACTCAAAAAACATAGCAGCCGTTATGGTTACAGCGGAACTTCCTGCATTTTCACGGCAAGGGGATAAAATAGAAGTCAAAGTTTCAGCCATTGGCGATGCTAAATCCATTGACCAAGGTGAACTTCTTTTAACGCAATTAAAAGGGGTCGATGGCAATGTCTATGCACTAGGGCAAGGAACTATTTTATCGCAAGATAATAAAACCACCGGACTTATTTACAATGGGGCAACTATTGAGAATGAGTTGGATTTTTCTTTGCAAGAAGAGAAAGAGATAACTCTAAGCTTGTTTAAATCTGATGCTAAAAATGCAGATTTAATAGAAACCAGAATAAATCAAGAGTTTGGATTAAATACAGCTCAAGCTATAGACACACGAACTATTGTTGCTACTAAGCCTGAGAATATCTCTATTGTAAAGTTTTTGGCTATTATACAAAACCTTGAAATTGACTCTTCTTATAAGCAAAAGATTATTATTGATACTAAAAAAGAGACGATAATTGTAGGAGGCGATGTGGTTATTAAACCCGTTACTATTACTAAAAATTCTTTTACTATTCGTATTAAGCAAAGTCTATTAAATGAAAAGCAGTGGGATGACCCAGCACTTAATCAAGGAAGAGATATTGGTGATGATGTCAAAATGGATCAAAAACCCGTTGTAGTTAATCTGGACAATGCTTTAGTTAACACCAAAAAAGAACCCACCATCTCTGATTTAATGCGTGCTATGAAGGTAATGAAACTTCCTATTACCGATATTATAGATGCTATTAAAATGTTAAGAGACTTAGGTGCAATCGATGTTGAAATGGAAATAAGAGGATAATATGGCTGAATTTTTAAGTCAAGATGAAATTGATGCACTACTAGATATAGCAGAACAAGGCGAGGATATAGATGGAGAACAAGAAGAAAAACTTGTTTCTAAAGAGAAAAACTACTCTATTTATGACTTTAAAAAACCAAATCGTATCTCCAACGAACAGTTTAAAGCCTTCTCGACCCTACATGACAAAATGTTACGAGATTTAATTACCGATTTATCTGCAATGCTTAGGAAAATCGTAGATATTAAACTTTATTCCATTGAACAAATGACTTACGGGGAGTTTATTTTATCCATCCCGCAACTTACTTCACTAATTACACTTTCACTTCGCCCACTAGATGGAAGAATAGTAGCAGAGTGTAACCCTGGTATTTCTCATAAAATCATTGCTGAACTTCTAGGAAGTGGTGCCATTGCTGCAAGTGATAATTTAGACAGAGAGTTAACGGAAATTGAAGTAGAGATTTTTGAGCATTTTTACAAAGTACTTGTTACCCATATGCAAAAATCATGGAATGAAATTACTCGAATTAATTTTAAAATAGAATCACGAGACACCAATGCCAATGCCATTCAAGTAATTTCCGACCACGAAATTGTACTACTTGTGGTTTTAGAAATTACGATTGATGAAGATTCAGGGTTTTTATCCATTTGTTACCCTATTTCCTATATTGAAATGTTGCTAAATAAAATCGTTGAGAAGATTTTTGCAGAGGGCCGTAATAAAAAGATGAGTAAGAAAAAAGATATTACCACACTTATTTCTGGTGCAAAAATGTATATTGAAGCAGTTATGGCAGAAACAGAACTGAGTGTCTTTGATATTTTAAACTTAAAAGAAGAAGATGTAATAGTTTTCAATAAAAATGCCACCTCTCCTACTGCAAAACTTTATATTAACAATAAAGAGAAATTTTTATCCGTATGTGGACTCTCAAGTGGCAGAAAAGCTATTCAAATCAAATCTAATATTGACCACGAAAAACAAGAAACACTTGAAATTCTAAGAAATATGCGACAAGAGAGAGTTGAGTATCAAAAAGAACAAAACGAAAGCGTTAAAAAACTTCTTGAAGAGAGAAACAAGTATTAGCATAAATGAAAAGTGAAAAATGAAAAGTGAAAAATTCACTAATCATCAAGCACTATTCACTAGCAGCTAACAAACGCTCCACGAAATTGTTTCACCCGCATACATAGGTACAACTATTTCACTTTCATTACTATAGCTTTCAGGTACTTGAAATTCTTTTTTAATAAGTGTAATCTCTTTTTTTGGCGGAGTAATTCCGTAGATTTTTAATGCGTTATCGCTTACAAATGCTTGTAGGTTTTCTAGGTTTTCATGTTCTTCAAAAAATTGTGCTAATACTTGTAAGGCGATGGGTGCTGTAAAAACTCCAGCAGCACATCCACATGACTCTTTTTTTTCTTTTGGGTGTGGGGCTGAGTCGCTTCCAAACATTATTTTTGGGTGTGCATTAAGAGCAACTTTTTGCAGTGCTTCTCTGTCTTCATAGCGTTTTGCTATGGGTTTACAAAACAAATGCGGCTTTAACATTCCCCCTGCTACATCATCTAGCGTTATTAAAAGATGTTGCACCGTAATAGTGGCATATAGGTTTTCATATTTATCTAACAAATCTACTGCTGCTTTTGTAGTAATGTGTTCCATTATAATTTTTAAGTTGGGAAAGTTTTTTGCCAAATCTTCATAAATAGGCATAAACTCTTGCTCTCTGTCCATTACAAAACCATTTGTTTCTCCATGAACGCACAAAGGAATTCCCAACTCGCTCATGGCTTCAAGCGTGGGTCTTAAGCTTTGGCTATCAAGCAAAGAAACTCCTGTTTCAGAATTTGTAGTAATTCCGGCAGGGTAGAGTTTAATTCCAATAATATGCTCTTTTATCTCTTCTAAAAACTCATATGAATAGTGTTGAAAAAACAGAGTCATATACGGTTCAAATGTTTCCTCTTTTGTTGCTGCTTTAATTCTTTGTTTATACGAAAGCAAAGCTTCTTTTGTTATAAGAGGTGGAACTAAATTAGGCATAATTAAAGCTGCACTAAATGTTTTTGCGGTTAAAGGAGCTACAAGCTCAAGCATCTTTTCATCTCTTAAGTGAAGATGCATATCCAAAGGAGTTATTATCGTAATTTTATTTTGCATTAAATTGCGTCCTCATCTTCTTCACCTGTTCGTATGCGTACAACTCGTTGAATTGGGGTTACAAAAATTTTTCCATCGCCAATTTTTCCCGTTCGTGCAGCTTCTGTAACTATACGAATAGTTTCATCCACACTTCTATCATCCACAACAAGTTCAATTTTTATTTTAGGCAAAAAATCAACTACATATTCTGCGCCTCTATACAATTCACTGTGTCCTTGTTGCCGTCCATATCCTTTAACATCTGTAATAGTCATACCTGTAATTCCAGCTTCAGTTAAGGCTTCTTTGACATCTTCGAGTTTAAATGGTTTAATAATGGCTTCAATTTTTTTCAATGTTAATCCTTTTTTATCAATGGACAATTCTATCAAAATTTCTTTAAAATTAGGAATTTTTTGCCTATTAATGCTAAAATCATTTTATGAATATACAAAAAAAACTAATCGATAAAATTGCATTTTATATCTTCTTATTTTGGACTTTTTTACTCATTTTTCTGACATCATTTTTAGTCCACAGCGAATACGAATACGCTAATAGATTGGCTTTCAATGAAGCAGAAATAAGTGTTAAAAAAGATTTGGCATATCGTGCATGGGTAGCTTCGCATGGCGGTGTATATGTACCAATAACCAAAGAGACTCCCCCAAATGAATATCTGGCTCATGTAAAAGACAGAGATGTTAATACTACTTCCAATCAACATCTTACTTTAATGAATCCAGCATATACGCTTTCACAAATGATGGAACAGTACTCTGAATTTTATGGGACAAAAGGTCATATTACAAGCAAGATAGTATTAAATCCAAAAAATGTTGCTGATGATTGGGAAAAAGAGGCCTTAGAGATAATAGAAACAAGCAGAAATGCTGTTTCAAGAGTAACTAATATAGAGGGAGAGCCACATCTTCGTTATATTAATCCTTTAATTACTGATGAGTCTTGCTTAAAATGTCATGGTGCACAAGGGTACAAAGTAGGAGATATAAGAGGGGCTGTCTCTGTTTCTATACCTATGAAAAAATACAGAAAAGAAGCTTTTTCATTTTCGGTTATATATTTTTCTTTCACTTTTTTCATATGGATGCTTGGTACAATAGCTATTATATATGGAAGAAAATTTGCAAAAAAAGAGATTGCAAGAAGAGTAAAAAACTATGAACAAAATATTTTTTCAATGGTCAGTATGATAGAAAAAAGAGACAGCTATACAGCAGGACACACGCAACGAGTTGCAAAATACTCTATCCTCATAGCCAAAGAGATGGGCTATTCACAAGATCAAGAAGATGAACTCTACAAAGCGTGTATGCTTCATGATATTGGGAAAATTTCTACTCCAGATTCTATTTTACTTAAACCTGGAAAACTCTCCGAACTTGAGTTTGAAATTATTAAAGAGCATGTAGTAACAAGCTATGAAATTTTAAAAGAGATAGATATTTATCAAAATATTGCCAAAATAGTAAAATATCATCATGAAAAATATGATGGCACGGGTTATCCTTATGGACTTAAAGGCGATGATATACCTATTGGTTCACAAATTATGATTGTAGCCGATGCCTTTGACGCTATGACTACAAACAGAATTTACAAAGCCAGAAAAAATGTCAAGTTAGCACTTCAAGAGTTAGAAGATTTCTCAGGTAAACAGTTCCATCCTAAAATAGTTAAACATGCATTAATTGCACTTAAAGATGTGCATATAGATTTAAATATCAATCAAATCCCAAAAACAAAAATAGAAAAAGAGAGATTCTCTTATTTTTACAGAGACCCCATAACAGAACTTTATAATATAGATTATTTAACTTATGTTCTAGGATATACCAGTGAAAAAGAGTTTAATGTAGCTTGTCTTAACTCTATATCTTTACACAAATTTTCTGCATATAACAAAAAATACGGTTGGCAAGAGGGTGATGAGATTTTAAAGAATATCGCAAGAGAGCTAAGTTATATTAGCAAAAAAGCAATGATTTTTAGAATCTTTGGAGATTATTTTATTATTCTAAATGAAGAGCATTTTGATTTACAGAAGGAACTTTACAAAATTGAATCCATTTTAGAAAACACAAAAATCAGCTTTTCACATAAGCACTATGATTTAATAAAAGGGGAAGTCACAAACATAAGTGATTTAGAAAAAATAATTAAATGAAAATATCTATGAATAAAGTTTATTTTTATGATTGAACTTACCTTACAAATTGAAGATTTAATAGCAAAAAAAGCCAATGACTTTGAGATTTCCCAACTTTTTAAACACAGTATAAAAAAATATCTTAGCTCAACAGAGACTATTTTAGAAACTACAGCAGGAAAAGAATTTTTCATACAACACACCAAAAAAATAGATGCCTTTGTAATTGTTTTATACAAATATATGTTGCAAAAATATTTTGGTTCCTATTTACCCATAGGAAACTCTGTTCCAATTACTCTTGTAGCGTTAGGAAGTTATGGCAGAGAACAGTTGTGCATTTATTCCGATATTGATTTAATGATTTTGTATGAAAATATTGCAGGTTATAATCTTAACCCTTTAATTGAAGAGTTTATCACTCTTGCTTGGGATTGTGGGTTAAAACTGGGTTCAAGAGTTCACGAGCTTTATGACATAGAAGCTTCTGTTAAAGAAGAGCTTACTATTAAAACTTCGTTAATAGAGTCTCGTATGATTTTTGGCTCAAAGCACCTTTGGTTAGAATATCAAACTGTTTTAAGTAAAGTCAGACAAACCAACAAACAGAAATTTATTTTAGAAAAAGTAGAAGAGCATAAACAACGACTTTCAAAATATCCGTTAAGAATGGAACCCAATATTAAAGATGGTTATGGAGGAATGAGAGAAGCCAATATGCTCTTTTGGATTGCCAATGTTTTATATGGAGTTAATGATGTAAAAAACCTTATTGGTATTCATTTTACAGAAGAGGAGTATCGTAAATATAGAGTTTCTTTAGAGTTTATTTTTCAAGTTAGAAATGTTTTACACTCTGTTGCTAAGAAAAAACTTGACCAAGTTCATTTTGATATGCTTCCAGAACTTAGTCAGAAAATGGGTTTTTTAAATCGTCCACGAGCTACAAAAGAGAGACAGTTTATGTCCAAACTCTTTAACTCTTTGCACGCTGTTCATTTTTTCACCTCAATTATGATCAAAAAATTTACCCGTGAAGTTACTGCTTCGTACTCTAATATTGCTTTACTAAAAACCTTTCGTTTACGAAAAAATATTTATAGTATTAACAACAAACTTTTTACTTCCTTTCACCAAAAACCCAATTTTCTTCTTACTATTTTAAAAGAACTCTTGCTCTTACCTTCAAATATTAAAAGTTTTGACCATTCTTATGTTTATTATATTAGTCAAGCTATTTTGCCCAATAAATTAGGGCAAGAACACAAAAAATTAATTACATCCATTTTGTATACATCGCAGTTATACCCTATTATAAAACTCTTTTACAATGCTAATTTATTTCAAACACTTATTCCTAGTACAAAAAGAATAATAAATTTGCCTCAGTTTGATGGCTATCATCAACAACCCGTTGATATTCACTCTATTAATACCTTGAAATTTATTGAAAACATTGAAGATATTTTTGTTTTAAATATTTACAATAACTTATCAGCTCAACAACAATCTTGGGCAAAAATTGCATCTTTATTTCATGATATTGGAAAAGGAAGAAAAACAGACCACCACATAGCAGGAGAAAAACTCTTTAAAAATATGGCACGTTCTTTAGGCTTTGAAAGTGAAGAGACACTAATAATAGCTCGTATTATTCGTTATCATAATCTTATGAGCCGTGTTGCAACCAATGAAGACATATATTCTCAAAAAGTTATTTTAGCCTTTACTGCAAATTTAAAAAACCAACTGACTTTAGATATTTTATACTTAGTTACCTATGCCGATATTTCTGCTGTTGGAAAACAAATCTACAGCAGTTCAATTGCATCGCTGCTTAAAGAGTTGTATCTGCAAAGTCTTCAAGCATTTGACAATGCCGATCTTTTAAATGAAAGTGCCAGAAGAGTTGCTAAAATAAACAGCATTAGAAAACTCGATAAATTTAATGCTTTACCTCTACTAATGAAAAAGAAAATCCTCAACATAGATTCCAATCAAATCTTTTTACAACTTAAAGCCAGTGATATTTTGGATTTAGCCATAAAAGCAAAAGAGGTCAACACCTATACTTATAAAATAATCAATAAAGAAGTTTTAACTCTAAGAATTATTCGAGCTATTCCTCTGAATTTAGGGTATTTATTGGGAAAATTTGAATTTCTAAATATTGCCTCTATGAATATTTTTAAACTCTTTGACAATAAAAAATGCTTTGAAATAACGTTTAGTGAAAAGGTAAATGACATCAATCTTCCTTTTATAGAAGATGTCATTCAAAACTCTTTTGATATGAGTAAAAGCACCAAAACAGTAATTCCAGAAATTAAAAAAAATGAAATTCAAATAGATTGTAATCACACCCAATATTTAGCCTCTATGAAGGTAAAAACAAAAGATCAAAAAGGTCTATTAGCCCATATTGCTAAAATTTTTGATGATTTTAATATAGAAATTGAGAGTGCTAAAATTTATACCAGTCGTGGTAAAGCTCAAGACCTTTTTTTAATTGAAAAAAATGGAAATTTTTGTGTCAATGCTCAAAAAATTACAGATTTAATTTGTGTATCCCATAAAGAGTCTTCAA
This sequence comes from Arcobacteraceae bacterium, assembly GCA_041672955.1. Taxonomy (GTDB): domain Bacteria; phylum Campylobacterota; class Campylobacteria; order Campylobacterales; family Arcobacteraceae; genus Marinarcus. Next base: position 20,132 of record JBAYYP010000003.1, on the reverse strand, counting down.
GTAAACTATTTTAATCTATTATTCTATTCTATAAAAATGATATTAACAAGAGAGAGTGGAAGTTGATTTGGCGTATTTACATCCTTATCATTTTGTATTGTAATCTCACCTGCTGCTAATTTTCCAAAGACTCTGTCGTAATTGTCTTGAGTAAATATTTTAAACGTAGAAGTATCCATAGCAAGTCCTATTCCATTTGAACTGGCGTCATAAATCAAAGATTTACCACCAGGAAAATTACCTGCATAGTACAGTGCCAATGCATTTTGAACAGAAAAAGCAAGACTTTTCATGGCAGAAGTAATCACAGTCGCTGATTGTGAACTTTGGTCAACGTCAACGCCAATAACCTTTTTATTTGCCAATTGCGCTGCTGTCATAGTGGAGTTTCCTATAGTTCCTGCACAAACAAATATAATTTCTGTATCATCTGCATACCAAAAAGCTGCAAGTGCTTGTGCATTTGGTGTTGCTTCAAATCCACCTGCATAGTGATATTTTAAGTCAATATTCTCAATGCCTAACTCAGCTGCTGCTGCTTGCGCACCTTGTGCAAATCCATAACCGTATCGAACAACAGCAGGTACTTCTATTCCACCTAAAAACCCCAGCTTTGTGTAGCCTTCAATTACTGCAGAATATCCCGCTAAGTATCCCGCTTGTTCTTCAGAAAATTTAATACCAAGAGTATTATTGTTAGTTGTAGTAGGATGTCCATCAATTAATATAAAGTTAACTTTAGGATACAAGTTTTGAGCTAAAGTAATAGCTTCTTCAAACAAAAAGCCAGGAGTTACAACAATTTTTGCTCCATCGTCTACTGCAATTTTAATTGCAGCAAGGTAATCATCTGTGCTTTGCTTTGCCGTTTTATAATATTTATGAGTAATCTTATTTTTGCTTGCATAATCCACTATGCCTTCCCAAATTCCTTGATTAAACGAGTTGTCCTCAATTGTGCCAATATCAAGAATCATAGCAATCTCATATGTACTAACAGTTACATCAGTTTTACTCTCTTCACAACCAACTATTGCAAAAGCCAATACAAATGTAAAAATTAAACCTACTATTTTTCTCATAACTCATTTCCTCTTATCTTTTAACAAAATCTTCATTTATTTTTAATAGGCAAAGTATACCCATTAAACGATTTATTTGTAACTTTTTTGATATGAGTTTTTATATCTTTATGTTTGTTTTGATACTTTTGCTACTTTTTGAATCTTTTGTGTCTAGTGTTTACCACTTAATTTTCATGTAATAGAGGTGGGGAAACTAACTGCCCCCCTCTATTCTTATACCTTTGCGAAATCTCTTATATAAAATACTTTAGGTTTTGTTCCTTTGTGTGCTTTTAACACCTCTGCTGGATATTTTGCCAACAACAAACTAGGTGCTGAATTTTCATCATTTAAATTACCAAAAATTCGTGCATCTGCTGGACAAGAATCTACACAATGTGGTAGTAACCCTGCTTTTACACGGTGATCACAAAAATTACACTTTTCAACAACGCCTTTGTCTCTAATACTAGCATAGGTTTTACCTCGTTCTGCATTGTAATAAGGATAAGGGGTATTAGTTTTATCTCCTAACTCTTTAGCACTAAATGTACCTCCAGTTACAAGCTCTGAATTATCTCTTTGAGCTAAGTGAGGTTGTCTTGCATTGTACGAAATTACATCATATGGACACGCTAAAATACAACTTTTGCACCCAATACATTTATCTGCGTCATGCAAAGTAATATCAGTTTCTTCATCTTTATGCATTGCAGTTGTTGGACAAGATCTAATACATGGTGCATCTTCACAATGATTACAAAGCGTTGGTCTATATTTATATGCCACATCTGGGAAAACACCCGATGTTTCTATTTCATGTTTTGACCAATAAATTCCTTCAGGAGTGTTGTTTTCACTTTTACAAGCTAAATCACAGGCTCCACAACCTACACATTTATGTAAATCAATTACCATTCCAAATTTTTTTGCCATTTCACACCTCCTTTATATTTTTTCTATTTTAATTCTAGCAGTTCCACCGTGTCTTGCGGTACTTCCACTTAAACGGTCATATTCATGTATATGAATGGTATTATTATTTCCACCTCGTGGTTTTTGCCCAAATGTTTCACTAGCAACCGTGCCATACGCCCAGTGTCCTTGCCCAAAACATTTAATAGCAACACCTGGTCTTGTTCCTTCCCAAAGTTTAATAACACTTTCAATACTTCCTTGAAGTGATGTTATTTTTACTTTATCTCCATCTTTTAAGCCATACTGTTTTGCAGTAATTGGGTTGATTTTAGTTACATCTTCGTTAGATTCATCACCTGGGTCAACATCTTTAATCTCATAATACCAAGGAACATTTTGACTTCGCCCTTCTCTATTAAGTCGTGAACGATGCTCTGCAAAAATAAGCGGAAACTCTTTTTCATCTCCGTGTCGTACAATTGGCTCATAGTGAGGTACAAAAACTCTCTCACCTCGTGCTGTAATATTTGCATATTCCATTGCTTCATCAACATTTGCTAACTTATTTTTCTCTACATGCTCTTCAAGTACTGATTTAAGAGTTAAACTGAAAAATTCAAATTTTTTACTTTTAGTACTGAAATTATCTATTTTTTTACCAGGAACAAATTTTTTAGTATTCCAAACTCCTTTTTCAAGTAGTTCATCCCAACTATTTATACTATCACCCTTATCATTGCTGCTTCCGTCCCAAATTGGTTTAGTCAGTGTTTTAACGGCATACAAATCAAACTCTTCTGCAGTTGTTGGCTCTTTTCCTGTTTCTGGGTCTTTAAAGTTCTCTTTGTAATATTTCAATGGAGTGTCATACCCTTTTTTAGCCAATGACTCACAAATAAGCCACATTACTTCTGTTTCATCTGTTTTAGCATCACCTAAAGTTTTAACTAATGGCTGATGAATAGTTAAGTAACTGTGTAAGTTTTGTTTATTTTTAGAAAATCCATATCGTTCAAACATATGCATTTTTGCAGGTAAAACAATATCTGCAAACATAGTTGTTTCTGCAATATTAGTAGTAATATGTGCAAAAAATGGAAGCTTAGATAAAGCTCTTTCCCAAACATCAGTTCCATTTACTGAAAATGCAGGATTATTCCAATAGCCAAGGGCTACTTTAATATCATAAGGGTCACCATCTAAAATAGCATTAGCAACATTTGCAGTAACAACCCCACCACCACTTTTTTTCTTCAGTGCTGGAAATAAAGAAGTTCCTCTTTGGTCAATTTTTTTCTGTTTTAGTGCTTTAGCAATTTTTTCACTTAAATATGGTTGAACATCAGGAGCTTTAGCACTAGGTACTGAACTTCCTTGTAAAATTCCACCAACTGCATCTACTGAACCCACAAGCCCATTTAACGCATGTGCTGCCATTGAAGCATATGCACCACGAACTTGCATAGCAGCACCTGGACTTACCCATGAAATAGCTCTGCTTCCAGCATTTGCAAAATCAAGTGCTGTTTTAATAATATCTTTAGCACTAATTCCTGTAATCTCTTCTGCCCATTGTGGCGTTTTATCAAACAGTTCTAAATTCCACCATTTAACAACACCATTAGTATGAATTTCATTAAAATCATTTTCATTTTTTACTTGTTGACCTACAACGAATTGGTTTTTTCTATCTTTAAAATTTCCAACAAACTCTTTGTTCCAAACACCTTGTGATAAAATAACATGAGCCATTGCAACGGCTAAGGCACTGTCTGCTCCTGGAATAATAGGAAGCCATTTATGAGCTTTTGCAGCAGTTGCTGAAAGTCGTGGGTCAATAATAGTAATAGTTGCGTTGTCTCTTACATGTCCCCAAATATTAATAAAATGTGGCACTTGTCGGTTTGATGCTAATGGATCAGCACCCCAACCTAAAACATATTTTGTATTTTCTAAATCAAAGTCAGCATAATCCCAAAAACCCTCTGTATAGTAGCGTCCAAATTTTTCAGCTTCTGCACAAATAGCACTATGTGAAATATTATTAGGACTTCCAATTAGTTTTGGAAAAGTAGCATATGGGATTTCATTCATATGCGTATATCGTCCACGCAATAAACAAAATTTATGCGACTCATCATTATTAATTAACTCCATAATTTTTTCAGCAATAGTATCGGTTGCTTCTTCCCATGAAATAGGAACAAACATTGGGTCTTCGTTTCTTCCTTTTTTAGGATTAGTTCGTTTTAATGGTGTTTTTACTCTATCTTTATCATACACTTGTTGAATTGCTAAATGTGGTCGTGGACAGATATTTCCGTGATTTCCTTTTGCGTTTGCATTTCCTCTTACACGGATTATTTTCTCATCTAAAACATAACCCTCAACACTACACCAACTAGTACAGCCTTGACAAGTTGTTGCAATCCATTTTCCTAACTCACCACTTATTTTTGTCTCATTAGCACTCACAAAAGGAACACTAGCAATTCCTACAGCTGTTGCACTTGCAGCACTTAATTTTATAAAATCTCTTCTGTTTAAATTTTGCATACTCTATCCTTTATTTCACTAAATACTCTAATTGACCTAAGTAAACCACCACATATTTCAATGCAAATATACCAACTAACGATGAAACCGTTGCCACTTTTAGTTCAATATTTGTTAAATGTGCCTTTGCAAATAATGACTTAATATATAAAGCAATAGGCAAAAGCATTCCAAAAAGTATAGCAATAACCAACAGTAAGAAGTAGTCATTCATTAAAAAAGCAAATCCTTCTTTTGAGACCTCATCTTGAGACATAAGCCCATATATCCAACCAATTATAGATGTAAAAGAGACTAATAAAAAGACAATCATACTTCCTTTTACTAATTTGTTAGTTACATCTTCTTGTTTGTAAAGTTTTGCAATAAGCATTGTAGTTAAGAACCCTGTTACAAGTGATGTTGATAGAAATAACACAGGTAATGATGAGTTCCAAACAGAACGCCCTAAACTTGATAACAATGCCCCATGATAAATACCTACAATAAAAGCCAATGTCATTGTAATGAAAAGCACTGCATTTGAAATAGATTGTTTTTTAACTACTTTATATGCTATTAAAATAGCTAAGAGAATAAAACCACCTTGGATAAATCCACCCCATGATAAAATAGAAGTTGGATTAACCGAAATCAGCATAATAATTGCATGAAAAGGTCTTCCAATTTCTAGTAGCAGAAAAATAAGCCCAATTGAGACCAAAATAGGCGCTAATATAAACCCTGTTTTGCATACAATTTTGTATTTTTGTGCGTCAATGGTATATAAAATTGCAGCAAGTATAAATGCCCCAATTCCAATTCCTCCTAAGAATAAATCAAGTACAACTCGAATGTCCCATAATAAATCCATTTTCTCCTCCTTATATAAAATAATAATTATTGATAAAAAATAATACCTGTAACTCTGTTATATACCGCAGTTGCGGTATATAATAATATTTTGATTTATAAAATTATACTCTGTCTTGAAATGTCATATCTTTAATAAGACCTTCACTTCGTCCAATTCGTACAATATTTGCGGCAGTTCCTTTATAGAAAGGAATTTTAGTATCAGGATCTACATAGTCTGTACATAAATCATTGATAATTGAGTTTTGAAAACCAAAAGCTCCAAATACTTCACCTTTTCTAACCGTATCTGTTATTACGGCAATAGCTCGTGTGCTTCCATAGTCATTGCTTAGTTGCACTATATCACCGCTTGCAACACCAATATCTTTTGCATCTTTTGGGTGAATTTCAAGCGGAGCCATTGGCCATCTTTTTGCAGTAAACTCTAGTCTTCCTGTATGATAATTTGATTGCCAAACTTCATTGATTCGTCCTGTATTTACCCAATATTTATATTTACTTTGTTGTTTAGCAACTTGTGCTGGCATATTAGGTTGTGGTGTAGGCATAAAAGTTGCTCGTCCTGTTTTTGTGCCAAACTTACCATCACTATAGTGCAACCTTGTACCAATAAGTTTTCCATCTTCTACTTTAACAATAGGAAGTTGAACTCCGTTGTTTCCTGCAGCTTCTAAGTTTTTATAAGTAGCTAATGTTCCAGTTGCTCCACCTTGGCTTGCCATTTTTGCACCTTGACCTGCAAATCCATCATTAAAGGCATCTTCTTCGTTTTCCCACTCAAAGCCTTCAAATCGTTTCGCCATTTTTTTATTACCATCTTTTAAATACTCTTCTTTTAAAGCATTTGCCAAATCAGCTGCAATTAGGCAATCTGGTTTTGCACTTCCAGGGGCGTCCATAACTTTTTGAGAAAGTCTTAATCTTCTCTCACCACTCATAGAAGTTAAATTCATCTCCATAGTTGTAGCTGCTGGAAATACAATGTGTGAACGCTCTGTTGCTTGGTTTGGATAAATATCTGCATCTACTACAAATAATCCACCTGCTTTACACGCTCTGTAAATAATCTCGGCAAGAGTATCTAAATCATTTCCGTGATACCCATTAATAGCATCTTTAACAATTTGAGCTCTTTTAGTAACAGCATTTCTAAGTCGCTCTGTGGCAATTGACTGTCCAAATGGATTGGTTGCCCAAATAGAGTAAACTAAATACTTACCTTCAATAATATCCGTATCAATTACTGCTAAGTTTTGTCGGCTAGGTCCATTATATCCAGGTCTTGTGTACCCTTCTTGATGTCCTCCAGCTCTACAAATTCCAGTTCCAATTCGTCCAACACTATGTGTAAGAATTCCTAAATTTACAACTGAAGCCACACACTCGTAGTTTTTAATTCCCCAAATAATACCTTTTTCATAGTAAATGGCATTTCTTGGTCGGTGTCCACTTTTTTTAGGTTCCGCAAGCCATGAAGCTGCTTTTTTCATATCATCTACACTTATATCGGTAATTTTAGATGCTTCTTTTAAAGAGATTTTATTTGTTCTATACATTTCAGTAAAATTTTCTGTATGTTTTGCCATAAACTCTTTAGCATCCCAACCTTTTTCATGAATATAAGTTACCAAAGCATTCATAAGCGTAATATCTGTTCCTGGTTTTAGTTGTAAATGCAATACATTATCTTTGCTGGCAATTTTTTCAGAAATACTTACAGATGAAGTTCTTCTTGGATCTATAAAAATAATTTTCCCAGCACTTGTAGTTTCCCCTTTTTCATACTCTTTTTGTTTATTTGCAATAGTGCCACCTTCTAAGTTTGGTTGCATATGCATATTAAACAAGTTTGTTTGACACTCATAAGGATTACACCCAATTACTAGCATCGTATCTGAAATACTAGTATCGTAATAACTTGAATTTAACTCACCAATTCCCATTTCACGGCTTGAGTGAACTTCTGAGTTATACGCAGGTCGGTTGTGAATTGAAGCTGAGTTTGTTCCAATTGCTGTGTGAAATAGTTTTCCTGTTGCCCAAGTGTTTTCAAATCCACCTCCACCACCACCGTGGTCAAATGTTTTGTGAGAAATCTCATCGGCACCATCGTTGTCAATGATTTTTTTATACACTTTAGCAACCAAAGATGTTGCTTCTTTCCATGATGTTTCCATCAGCATTCCACCACGATAAATTTGTGGCTCTTTTAATCTGTCTTTTGTAGCACTTGCAGCATTAAATGTTGAAACACCCATCATTCCGCCACGAACAGAGTTTTGACCACTGTTTACCACACAGTCATGGTCAGGTACTATCATTAAATTAAATTTTTTACCGTTTCTGTCTTGAATGGTATTAAACATTCTTTCACTACACCATTGACCATAGGTACCTTGTTGTTTAGATAAATCAATTCCAAAGGCATTGTTTTTGTAAGTACCTTCTGTACCCATTGGCCATTTATATGATTTATATCCACACCCTACAATACAAAATTCACATGTTACATTTTTTACTTCCGCATTGGCTGCTGGAATGGGTAATCTGTCTGTTAATGTTAAAGCCATTTTATCTCCTATCCTCTATTATTATTTATTCGACCAAAAATTAAACCATCGAAACCAATTGCGTAAATATCATCACCTTTTATCTCTAAAAGAACTTTTGGCAATGCTCCTGTTGCATGTCCAATTACCATTTGACCATCTTTTCTTGCATCAAATTTTGTATAGTGACATGGACATTCAAACTGCTCTAATTCTTTATTATACAAAGTAGGACAGCCTTTATGTGTACAAATAGTACTGTATGCTTTAACTTCACCGTCAATATATACAGCTTTACACATTGAAGAGTCATCTGGATAATTAAAATCTATCTCACCATCTTTTTTAAGCTGACTTAGCGTTCCAATTTTATTACTTTCGTACTCACTAAAAACTGATTGTTGTGCTTTAGTATTACTACTTGCCATAACAGAAGGTGCTATTGCTGCACTTCCAGCAAAGAGTGCGGTTGCTTTTAAAAAGCCTCTTCGGCTTGATGTTTTTTCTTCCATTGTATCTCCTATTATTTGATTAAATGTCTTGAATTCATTCTATAGAGTTTATGGGTTTAAAATCAACTCTTAACTATAATGTTACCTATCCCCTACTTTAGGAGTTTTGTATTGAAAAAAAGCATTTCCAAAATACAAACTGGTCAAATTTTGACCACTATTTTTCAAAAATTGACCATTTTTTTGCTATTATTTGTCACTATTACTTTATATTCAAACGATAAAATCACTTTAGGATTAACAGGTGTTACATTAAAAGAAGACATTGTAACTCTAATGAATTTTAAGAAATATTTAGCCCAACATGCCAATATAGAAGTTAATTTAAAATTTGCAAAGAGCTACTCAATTATGGAAAGTTTTATTACCAATGAAAGCGTAGATTTTGCCTATGTCTGTGGTTCAACCTATGTTAATTTAGATAAACAACATCATGTTGAACTTTTAGCCATTCCTACTGTAAATCAAAAAACACTCTACAGTGCATTAATCATTACTAAAAAGCAACAGCCATTTAAAGGACTTTTTGAATTAAAAGATACTATTTTTGCTATGAGTGACCCAGATTCAAATTCAGGTTCACTCGTACCCTTTTATGAACTTATCCAAAAAGGGTACAACAAAGACAAATTTTTCAAAAAAATAGTTTTTACCTATGACCATGGCGAGTCTATACAAGCAGTTTTAAGCGGTTTTGTTGATGCTGCTAGTGTGGATAGTATGATTTATCAAGCATATATCAATAAAAATCCACATGCCAAAGAAGAGCTAAAGATTATTGACCAATTTGGAGATTACCCTATTCCTCCTTTTATCATACGCAAAAACATCAACCAAGATATTAAAACTAACTTGCGAAATGCTCTAATTAATATGCACAAAGACCCTTTTGGGAAAGCAATTTTACAAGCAATGGCAATTGACAATTTTATAAAACCTCATAATATTTCTTATGATAAAATCAACCGTGTAAAAGAGTTTATACTCAACCATAAGACAAAGTAATGATACAAAAACTCTACCGTTTATCTATTAAAACAAAAATCACCTTAAGCTTTTTTTTCATTATTATTCTGTTTTCAAGTGGAGTTTTATTTATTATAAAAAACTCACTTTCAGATAAAATTAACACTTTAGCTTCTAATACAGCAAAAGACATTATTACTGTTAATGAAGCTTTTTTTATTAAATCCCTACTGGAAGATGATGTGTGGAGTATTTATAAATTTTTACACTCTTTGACTAAAATTAATCTTATCGAATCAGCAGGATTTATTGATACAACAAATACTATTATTGCCCATACGAATACTCAAAAATACCCACTAGATACAAAAATAGATATTCAACGCAATAAAAACTTTGTTTCAATTCCACTAGTCAGCCACAGTTTAAACTTAGGTGTATTTATTATTGAACTAAATAAAAACTCTTTTACGCAATTTTTTGAAGAGTTAAAAACACATCTTATTATTTCAATATTTTTTGCAACACTTTTCTCTTTTTTTGTTGCGTATTTTATCTCCAACCGAATTTTACATCGTTTGGAAATTCTTTCCCATAATGCTACAAAAATTCAAGAAAAAAAATGGGACGAACTCAAAACAATTTCATTTAAAGAAGAAGATGAAATTACCCTTTTTCAAAACAGTATGGAACTTATTTTAACCAAACTGCACCAAGCTATAGAAAACGAACACAATTTACGGGAGTTTTATCACGATATTTTAGAGAGTTTAGATGAACTCATTATTTTGTGCGATACTTCTTACGCGCTATTGTATGAAAATGGGAACCTTTTAAATAGCCTTGTTATTGAGAATAATATTTTAAACTCCAAAATCCAAGAACAAATCACCCTGCATCTTGAAAATGGTACCAATAATTTTATGATTGATATAGAAAACCAACACCATAAAACTATTTATTTATTTGTCTTAATAAAAAAATTAGATAACTCCCTTGCTATTTCCATTTCCGATATTACCCTTTTAAAACAGCTTCAAGAAAAACAGTGTTTTACAAACTCTTTTGAAATTGTTGGTGAAATCTCTTCAAGTGTAGTGCACGAAATTAAAAACTACTTACAACCTGCAAAACTCTTAATTGACCAAGAAGATATTGATGCAGAAGATAAAAAACGCATGGGAAATATTATTACTAAAATTGATTTACTCGTTAATGAGTTCTTAAAAACAGGAAAACCTATTGATAAGCTTTTAGCAGTTGATATTGATATTAAAGAAGAATTCAATTATGTAAGTGAACTTTTGCAAACGCAACTAAAAGCTAAAAAACTTCATATTCAAAAGAGTATTCCCAATAAGAGTACTCTGTTTATGGCTCATCAAGATTTTGAAACCATTATGTTAAATTTACTTGAAAATGCAATTGACGAATCGTTTGAAGAAGGTACAATTTTTATTGAAGTCTCTTTTAAACAACTCTACACCGTTATTGATATAACTGATTTAGGAAAAGGGATTGATAAAGCCATTTTAAAAGATATTTATAAACCTTTTTTTACAACTAAAGGGGAAAAAGGAAGTGGTATTGGTCTTTATTCAACTTATAAAATTGTTTATATGTATCACGGATACATTGATGTACACTCAAATAAAGGAAAAACTACTTTTAGCATACATATTCCCAAAAAAGGATCCCAATGAACATAGCAATTATTGATGACCAAGATGATATTAAATATGCCATTGAAAAAATCTTAAAAAAACAAGGACATACTTGTTATGGATTTAATGGCAATGAAGAGGATTTAGTTGAAGGGTTGAAAATCTTTGAAGTAGATTTAATTATTTTAGACATGATGCTTGAGAACAATCTAACGGGTTTAGAAGTAATTGATACTTTAAGAAATAACGATATTGGCACACCCATTATTATGATAACAGCATATACCACGCCCTCAAATATGATTAAAGCATCAAAAGCAGGAGTCATTGATATTATCCAAAAACCTTTTAGTGCTGAAGATATTGTACAAACAGTAGAAAAATATACCTCAGCATCTTTGTCAAAAACTCTTTCTTTAAACAGCGGGGAAGATGAATTTATAGGTTCTTTTAAGAGTATGAAAGAGATATATAAAAATATAGGAATTGCTGCAAATAATAACTCAAATATACTTATTGTTGGTGATACGGGAACAGGAAAAGAACTTATTGCAAGACTTATTCACAAAAATTCAATGGGTGCAAATGAACCTTTTGTTGCAATAAATTGCGCTGCTATTCCTGAAAATCTTTTTGAAAAGCTTATGTACGGGAAAGTTGAAAATTTCTCAAAAAATCAAAAAGAGCCACATATGGGGTATGTTCAAAAAGTGGGTGGTGGAACGCTTTTTTTAGATGAAATAAGCGAACTTCACCCAAACTTACAAGTAAAACTCTTACGATTTTTAGAGACCAAAAGCTTCTACCCCTTAGGAAGCAATGAAGAGATACAATTTCAAGGAAGAATTATTTGTGCTTCACTTAAACGGCAAAATGAGTTAACAAACAAAGGAACATTTAGAAGTGATTTGTATTATCGTATCTCCACATTTGAAATTTTTGTTCCTGCATTAAGTCAACGAAAAGATGACATAAACGCTTTAGTAGTACACTTTATCAAACAAATTTGTGCCAGTTTAAATATGCCAGAAAAAAATATTGAGAAAGAGGCTATTTCATTTTTAAAAACGTGTGAACTTAATGGAAATGTACGAGAATTAAAAAATATTATCTATAAAAGTGTATTGCACTCAAGAAACGAAACCATTACCAAACAAGATTTAAACCGAAATATCAATAAAAATCACAACGACAAAAAAACCCTTTTAAAAGAGATGTGCAAAGAGCTTTTCAAAAGTTATGGCATAGAAAACACCCAAACCCTTTTCGAAGATTTTGAAAAAGAGATGCTACAAATATTACTTAAGGAGTGCAATAACATCTCTCAACTCTCAACACATTTAGGAGTAACAAGAAATACACTTAAAGTAAAGCTTAAAAAATATAATATAAATTCATAACGGCTTTATTGTAAAAGTTATGAGTTTCCCTTTTATACTTTAAGAAATTTAACAATTTCATCTACATTTAAAAGTTTACCCGTACTTTTTACTTCTCCATCTACAACCAATGCAGGGGTACTCATGACACCGTAGTTCATAATTTCCATCATATCTTCTACTTTAATGACTTCATGAAAGCCACCAATTTGAGCAACGGCTTGTTTTGTTGCTTCTTCTAACGCTTTGCACTTTGTGCATCCTGTTCCTAAAATTTTTATTTTCATCGATTAACCTTTTTTGTATATCTTAATTTTAACACTCTATATTGCTTTATTATAATATTAAATTAAACATAAAACCTACTAACAAAATAGCACTTCCTACAATACTAAAAAATATGGCAATGAGTTTTAAACTCAATACTCTTTTTAAAATCATCGCTTCTGGTAAACTAAGTGCTACTACTGCCATCATAAAACTAAGTGCGGTTCCTAGAAGCATTCCTTTTTGGGTTAATACTTCAATTAAAGGCAACATTCCAGCAGCACTTGAATACATGGGAATTCCCATTATTACAGCAATAATAGGGGCATACCAAACATCTCCACCTGCATATTTTGTAATAAAATCAGTAGGAACAAACCCATGAATAAAAGCACCAATACTAATGCCTATAATAATATAGATATATATTTTTTTAAATATATCCATTGTTCCTTCCCACGCTTCCTTTAAATGCTCTTTAAAACGATTTTGCGTTGTGTTTTGTGGGGTATTACAACAAGAGTTAAGAGGTTTTATTTCAAGTAAAATCTCTTTTTCAAGCTTTAAACTCCCAATTAAAAGCCCTGCTCCAATAGCAATTCCTAAAGCAAATCCAATATAAAGCAGCGTAACCTTTACTCCAAATAGAGAAAAAAGTAGTGCAATTACAACAGCATCGCTTAAAGGAGCTGAAATAAGATAGCTTAACGTTACTCCCAAAGGAATTCTTGCTTGTAAAAATCCCAAGAACAAAGGAATAGCACTGCACGAACAAAAAGGAGTTAGCATTCCAAAAAAAGCAGCCAACACATGACCCACAATTTTATGTTTTCCACTAATATATTCACGAACTTTTTCAACAGGAAAATAACTTCTTAGAAGCGTTACGGCATAAATAATAGTAATTAACAAAATAAAAATCTTTATGGTGTCGTACAAAAAGAAGTGTACCGCTTCTCCTAAATGACTCTTGCTGTCAAAATTTAAGAGTTCAAAAACAATATAAGCACTTAATTTTTCCCATCCACTAAACATTTGCTAACTCCTTTATAATTTTAGGTAACAAAATTGTTTTAATCTCTTCGTATATTTTTTCAAACACTTCAAAACTTTTTCCATCGGGGTCTTCAAGTCCTACATGAATAGCTTTAGCGGCGTTAGGAAACACAGGACAACTCTCTTTGGCATGGTTGCATACGGTTATTACTAAATCATATGAGTTATCAATAACCGCATCTATATTTTTTGAGTAATAATGCTCTTTCCAAATACCTTTTTTTTCAAGTAATTTTTGTGCATTTACATTGACTTTTCCACTAGCTCGCACCCCTGAACTATGAGCAATTACGCCTTCTAATTTGGCATTAATCAAAGCTTCTGCCATAATGCTTCTGCATGAGTTTCCTGTGCATAAAATAAGAATTTTTTTTTCCATTTCTATCCTTTAAAGTGCCAACAGTACTATTAGAAGTACCGGAGGAGTAATTAAAAATCCAAATTTACTGTATTGTAAAAAAGATATTTTCACCCCTTTTTTGGCCAACACATGCAACCATAAAAGTGTTGCTAAGCTTCCAAAGGGAGTCATTTTAGGTCCTAAATTGCACCCTACAATATTGGCGTAAATCATGGCTTGATTTCCAATATCATTAAGTGCAATATCCATAATCATAATGGTGGGCATATTGTTCATAATTGCACTTAAAAATGCTGCGATAAAACCCGTTCCCACAACCGCCACACTATTATTTTGTAAAGATAAATAGTGTAGAATCTCTGCTAAATAGTCAGTCAACCCTGCATTTTTAAGCCCATACACCACAATATATAATCCAATACTAAACCACACCACTTGCCAAGGTGCGTCTTTAATAATCTCTTTGGGATTAACTGCTTTGCTTATTGTTGCAATACTTAAAAAAACAATGGCTCCTCCTAAAGCAAAAAGGGAAATGGGCAAGTTAAAGGCATCGCCTATAAAATACGCTAAGAGCAAAAGAAGTAAAAAAAACCAAGAAAAATAAAAGAGTTTCACATTTTTAATGGCACTTTTAGGTGCTTTCAATAACGTTATATCTACATAGGAAGGAATATCTTTTCGTAAAATTAACCATAAAAAAAGAGTTGATGCCAAGATACTTACAAAAAATGGAAAAACCATGTTAAAAAGATACTCTGAAAAGCCAATATTAAAATAGTTTGCCGTTACTATGTTGGTTAAATTAGAGAACACGAAAGGCAAAGAAGCACTGTCACTTATAAACCCTCCTGCTAATAAAAATGCCACAATGGTTTTAGTATTTAGCCGTAATATTTGCATTTTAATTAATAAAATAGGCGTAAGAATTAAAGCAGCCCCATCATTGGCAAAAAATGCCGAAACAAAGGCTCCTAAAAAAATAGAATAAATAAACATCTTAATGCCACTGCCGTTTGAAAGTTTTGCCATACTCAAAGCACACCACTCAAAAAAGCCAATAGCATCTAACACCATAGATAAAATTATAATTCCTATAAAAGCTAAAGTAGCATCCCACACAATGTTAGTAACTTCTAGCACATCATTCCAACTTACATCTCCAATAAGCAAAGCAACTATTGCAGCAATGATTGCCGTTGTTCCAATTTGTAAACCTTTGGGTTGCCAAATAATAAGCACAAGAGTTGTTGCAAAAAGTAGAACTGAAACAAACATCATTTGATTGATTCACACGATTTTTTTAAATTAGGCAGTTCCATCTGCACATAACCAATCTCTTTTATACACGCTTGTCTAAATTCATCTAAAGGTGTTTGAATAGAATAAAATGCCCATCGTCCTTCTCGCCTTAAATTTAAATAACCCGCCTCTTTTAATATTTTTAAGTGTCGTGAAAGTCGTGATTGAATCATTTCAAAAGAATTTTCCAAGTCGCAAACACAGCACTCTTTATGTCTATATATAAATTTTAAGAGTTTAACACGCGTTTCATCGCTTAATGCACTTGCTGATTTTAAAAAAATATCCATGTATTACCTTTAAAATAATTTTAATAAAAAATAAAACTATAGCATAATTATATTCATATATCAAGATATATTGATGTGTTAAATTAAATAATTTTATATTCTATTAAAATATACATTTTATACTTGTTTTGTCATCTCCTTAAAGCCCTATAAATTAAGCGTTTTTTAGTTAAACTCTTCATTATGAATAAAGAAAAAAACAAATTTAATTTTATTATTGCTGCTTTAATAATCATCTGCTTTGCACTGCTTATTATCTCTGAAATTTTTCTTTTTACAAAAATTGAAGATATCCAAAAAAATCAATACAAATCAAAAGCACTTGAAAACAGCAACTTTCTTACCACATTAATTGAAAATAAGCAAAATGCTACCTTAAGTTTAGCTCTATCTATCTCTCAATTTGACTCCATTAAAAACAGTTTAATTTTTGAACAATATGAAAATATTAACTTAACAGATTTTTCTGCCCTACTTACAAAACACAGTGACTATAAAAACGTTTGGATTCAAGTTATTGACCGTAATGGAATAAGTAAATATCGGAGTTGGAGTCCTAAAAAAGAAGATTATTTACTTGATATTCGTAAAGATTTAAAAGATATTTTTGACCAGCCTAGAGTTTTAAGCTCTATTAGCGTGGGAATTTTTGATATAAGTTTTAAATCTATGGTGCCTATATTTCACAAAGAAAAGTTTGTGGGTGTTGTTGAAGTTATAACTCATTTTAACTCTATTACAAAACGCTTACAAAAAGAGAATATTGCACCTGTAGTTATGGTCAATAAAAAATATAAATCGCAACTTTTTAAAGCACAAAGTAGTCAGTTTATAGGAGATTATTTTATTTCCAATACTGATATTCCTCAAGATATTCTTGATTTTATTGCTTCACACAACATAGAGACTCTTTGGAATCAAAAAGCTGCATATATGATTGTTAAGCCTTATTATATATCATTTTATAAAAAAAATGATTCAAATGGCGATACTATGACCACCTTTCTTCTCTTCCAAAAATTAGAAGATGTTAAATCTGTTCAAATTGATTCCTTCAAAAATCTTTCTCAGCTCATTATTGTGGCTATTTTTTCTATAAGTATTATCATAGTTCTTTTTTTCTATTTCTATTTAAAGCGAAAAGAAGAGAGCCGAACTCATATAATAATGCAAAAAAACAATGAAGAGTTAGAAAAAAAAATTAAACAAGAGATTGAAAAAAATCGTAGAAAAGACATGCTTTTAGCCAATCAAAGTAAACTTGTAGCCTTGGGTGAAATGCTTGGAAATATTGCCCACCAATGGAGACAGCCATTAAGTGCCATTTCAACGGCTGCTAGTGGATTACAAATTAAATATGAATACGGAATGCTTAACAAAGAGGAGTTTATGGATCTTTCAAGTGGTATTATTAATAACACAAAATATCTTTCAGATACTATCGAAGATTTTAGAGATTTTTTCAAAAGAGAGAAAGAAAAAAATAGCTTTAATGTTTCACTTGTTCTTAAAAATAGCTACAACATAATTAAAGCACTTTACCATACAAACAATATTCAAATTAAATTTGACTTAGATGAAGAACTCACCTACTTAGGGTACAAAACGGAACTTTCACAAGTCTTTTTAAACCTATTTAACAATGCCAAAGATGCCCTTTTGCAACATCCTATTGAAAAAATGATTGTCTATATTAAACTTTATAAAACCAAAGAGTTTGTCTTTATAGAGTTTCACGACAATGCAGGAGGAGTAAGTGACGAAATAAACAGTAAAATTTTTGACCCTTATTTTACCACCAAACACCAAACTCAAGGCACAGGAATTGGTCTTTATATGTCCAATGAAATTATTGTTAAGCATTTTAAAGGTGAAATATACAATGAAAATGCCACCTTTTGTCTAGACAATGAGTTTTATATGGGTGCTAACTTTATTATAAAACTTCCAGTAGAAGTCTAACCTTACTAAGATTTAATTGTTTTGTAGCATTAGTTTTGAGAAATATTTTTGTAAAGTTTTAGTTGATGGCAGATGCCATCAACTCTTTTAGTAAAGGTTATAAATTCTCTTTAATAGTTTGTTTAACTGCATCAATAGTAAAACCAAACTCTTTAAACAGTTCATCAGCAGGACCACTTGCACCAAAGGTATCAATACCAATAACAACATCCGCATATTTATAATACTCTAACGCTCGCGCTGCTTCAACGGCAAATACTTTTGTATTTTTATCAATGATAGTATCAATATACTCTTGGCTTTGTTCAAGCAACAAATCAAAACAAGGAACAGAAACTATATTTGCCATAATTCCTTCTTCTTCTAAAAAGCATGCTGTTTTAAGTGCCAACATAAGCTCACTTCCACTTGCCATAATTGTAACCGTAGCATTCTGCCTTTTTGTGATTAAATATCCACCATTACTCACATCTCCATGCTCTTTTGTAGGCTTAAGAGTATCCAGAGCTTGTCTTGAACAAACAAATGCACTAGGAGCATTAAGTTTAAGTGCTGTTTTCCAACACTCCACATTTTCAGTAGCATCAGCTGGTCTAAATACATAAAAATTAGGCAGTGCTCTAAATTGTGTTAAATGCTCAATGGGTTGATGCGTAGGTCCATCTTCACCCACTCCGATTGAATCGTGTGTCCAAATAAAATGTTGTGGAATACTTGCAAGTGCTGCAATTCTAGCTGCTGGTTTTAAGTAGTCTGAGAACACAAAAAATGTAGCTGAGAATACACGAAACAGTCCGTATAAATTCATAGCATTTGTCATAGCCGCCATTGCGTGCTCTTTAATTCCAAAGTGAATATTTTTTCCATTTGGGAAATCACCCATTCCTAAGAGTTCTGTTTTATTTGAAGGCGCTAAATCTGCACTTCCACCTAAAAATCCTGGAATTGCCTGAGCAATTGAATTTAATATTTTATGGTTTGAATCTCTTGTAGCAATTTTTTTGGTTTCACTAAAATCAGGATACTCAATTGAGTCAAAATTAGGGTTTTGAAGTGCTTCGATTTTTTCTTTACTCTCTTGTGTTAAACTTTCATTCCAAGCCTCTTCAAGTGTTTGTCCACTTTGAGTTTTATCAAAAGCAGCTTTAACTTCACTCGATACAAAAAAGGTCTCTTCAGGATTAAATCCAGCATTTGTTTTAGAAGCTTTAATCTCTTCCTCACCCAATGGAGCGCCATGTGTATGATGACTCCCTTCGAGTGTAGCAGCACCTTTTCCAATGGCTGTATTGGCTTTTATTAACACAGGTTTAGAAGTCTTTTTAGCAAATGTTAAAGCATACTCAATCTCTTTAAAATTATGTCCATCAATTTCAATAACTTCAAAGTTCATAGCTTGAAATCGTTTAATTACATCTTCATCCCAAGCAATTGAAGTATTTCCTTCAATAGTAATATTATTTGAATCATAAATAATTACTAAGTTATCAAGTTTTTGATGACCTGCTGTTGAACACGCTTCATAAGAAATACCCTCTTGTAAATCACCATCGCCACATAAACAATAGACTTTATGATTAATAACGTTGTTACCTAAAAGATTTTGTGCATATTTTGAAGCCATAGCAAAACCAACGGCATTAGCTATGCCTTGCCCCAATGGTCCTGTTGTAATCTCAATTCCATGTGTGTGTCCAAACTCAGGATGTCCTGGTGTTTTAGAACCACTTTGTCTGAAGTTTTTCATGTCATCAATGCTTACATCAAACCCCCACAAATGAAGAAGAGAATAGATCAAGCCAGTAGCATGTCCTCCACTAAATACCAATCTATCTCGGTTTAACCATTTAGAGTTTTTAGGCGATACATTTAAATGTGCACTCAACACTGTAGCAATATCAGCCAGCCCCATAGGCGCACCCGGATGTCCACTGTTAGCTCTTTGTACCATATCTGCAGCTAAAAAACGAATGGTATTGGCTTGTTGTTGTAATAATTGTTCTGACATAATTTTCCTATTCTTCTATTCTAAATTGTAAATGACTGAGATTATATCTAAAAGAAGTTTAAAGGAATCGAATGTCACGGCTCTTAATGAATAATGATGCCTGAGCGTAAGGAATAAATCCTGGAACAGCTAATAATGAATAATAAAATCGTGCCACCATAAACTTAAATTTATCTTTTCGGAAATCGAAATTTATTTCGATCAGTGTTACTTGTAATGGCATTGTGTTTTTGAGTGATTGGTAGTGAATGATTATAGCTTTGTGCAATTTGTTCTTAAAGAAATATAGAGTTTTTCTTTGGCATAAAAAAAGGCTCTTATCTTAATCCAGTGTAAACTGAATAAAGATAAAAGCCTGTATAAAAAAAACTCAAAGCTGGCAGCGACTTACGTTTCCGACGGGGGGACCCCGCAGTATTA
>JBAYYP010000002.1:0-93245 GCA_041672955.1 Arcobacteraceae bacterium | reverse complement strand
AATCAGGGGTTCATCCTGCAACTATTCGGTTAAGTATTGGTTTGGAAAATACAAAAGATTTAATTGCCGATTTAGCACAAGCTTTGGCGTAAGGCGTAGTTATGCCACTAATTTCTTCAAAAGGTATGTATGGATTGAGTGCCATGCATGAGTTGTATAAACATCAAAAGGATGAACCCATGCAAATACGAGAAATATCAGCCAATGCTAATATTCCTCAAAACTACCTTGAACAGCTCTTAAGTAAATTAAGAAAAGCCGAACTCGTTACGAGTATTCGAGGTTCAAAAGGTGGGTATATGCTTTCACGAAATGCCGATGAAATTTTGGTAAAAGATATTTTAATTGCGCTTGAAGATGACATTAAAATAAGCGATACCAAAAGCAACAACCCCATTTTGAATATATTTTTAGATGAAGCCAAACAAAAAGTAGAAAAGATTTTTGACTTAAGTTTAAAAGATTTAGAAAAGTACGAGAGTAAATATCACGAATATTTACACTACGCCATATAATAATAAAATGTTAAAAGGAAATAAAAAATGAAATATGCAAACGATATAACAGAACTAATAGGAAACACTCCTTTAATTAAACTGCAAAAAGCCAGCGTTAATGGCACAACTGTTTTAGGAAAATGTGAATTTATGAACCCAACGCACTCTGTTAAAGACAGAATTGGTTTTAATATGATTAATGAAGCGTTAAAAGATGGGCTTATAAATGAAAATACAACAGTAATTGAACCAACAAGTGGAAACACAGGTATTGCACTTGCTGCTGTTTGTGCGGCTAAAGGCATTAAACTAATTCTTACAATGCCTAGTTCAATGAGCTTAGAAAGACGAAAATTACTTCAAGCTTTAGGGGCTCAACTTGTATTAACTGAACCTGAAAAAGGAATGAAAGGTGCTGTTGATAAAGCCGATGAGTTAAGTAAAGAGACTCCTAATTCATTTGTACCACAACAGTTTGCCAATAAAGCAAACCCAGAAATTCATAGAGTTACAACTGCAAAAGAGATTTTAGAGCAAACAAACGGAAAAGTAGATATTTTAGTCGCAGCCATTGGAACGGGTGGAAGTATTACGGGTATTGGTGAAGTGCTAAAACAACACAACCCAAATATTCAAGTAATTGCTGTAGAACCCGTAGCTTCACCTGTTTTAAGTGGTGGGAAACCAGGACCTCATAAAATTCAAGGAATTGGAGCAGGGTTTGTTCCTTCTGTTTTAAACACAACTGTGTATGATGAAATTGTACAAGTATCAAATGAAGACGCAATTGCCACTTCAAGAGAATTGGCAAAAGAAGAGGGGCTATTAGTTGGTATTTCAGCAGGGGCTAACAGTTTTGTAGCTTCTCAAGTTGCAAGTAGACCAGAAAACAAAGGCAAAGTTATTGTAACTATTTTATGCGATACGGGTGAGAGATATTTAAGCGCAGGATTATATGACGAATAGTCATATAATTTTTAACTAACAAAAAGGGCATTTATGCAAGAAAAACCGTTTCGTTCGGTGGTTAAAACCGTTTCATGGAGAACGCTAGGAACATTAGACACCATGATTATCTCTTATTTTGTAACGGGAAATTTAGTAATGGCGGCTTCTATTGGTTCAATAGAGGTGGTTACCAAAATGATTCTATATTATTTTCACGAAAGAGCATGGAACAAGATTAATCTTGGTCGTGTTAAAGAGCCAGATTATCAGATTTAGGGAAAAGTATGATTGAAAAAGTAAAACAATTAAATGAACAATTAAAAGATTTAACAACACAAGAGATATTAGAATATTTTTTAA
The DNA here is from genome assembly GCA_041672955.1 of Arcobacteraceae bacterium. Classification (GTDB taxonomy): domain Bacteria; phylum Campylobacterota; class Campylobacteria; order Campylobacterales; family Arcobacteraceae; genus Marinarcus. Next base: position 91,440 of record JBAYYP010000002.1, on the reverse strand, counting down.
AAGAGTTTAAAGACAAAATTGGCTTTTCAAGCAGTTTTGGAGCAGAAGATCAAGTATTAACACATATGCTTTTAACCTTAGATAAAAGAGCAAATATTTTCACGCTTGATACTGGGCGTTTACCATATGAAACTTATAGTGTTATGGACAGTACCAATTTAAAATATGGGGTAAAAGTTAATGTTTTTTTTCCCAATGCAAAAGAGGTCGAAGAGCTTTATAAAATGCAAGGAATAAATGGTTTTTATGAAAGTATTGAAAATAGAAAAGCCTGTTGTAGTGTGCGAAAAATTAAGCCTTTAAAACGAGCATTAAAAGATTTAGAAGTTTGGATTACAGGTTTAAGAGCCTCTCAAAGTATTACACGAGAAGCAATGAACTTAGTTGAATATGATGAAAATTTTAAAGTTATTAAACTCAATCCACTCTTAAACTGGAGTGAAGATGAGGTTTGGGATTTTATAAAACAAAACAGAGTTCCATATAATAAACTGCATGACCAAGGCTATCCTAGTATTGGGTGTGCTCCTTGTACGCGTGCTGTAAAAGAGAATGAAGATATACGAAGCGGAAGATGGTGGTGGGAAGCCCGTGAGCATAAAGAGTGTGGGTTACACAAAAAATAATTTAGACAATTGGAGATAATTTTATGATAAGCAGTGAAAGACTTACACATTTAAAACAACTAGAAGCAGAATCTATGCATATAATGAGAGAAGTAATAGCAGAGTTCCAAAACCCTGCAATGCTTTACTCAGTAGGAAAAGACTCCTCTGTCATGTTGCATATTTTACAAAAGGCATTTTACCCAGCACCGCCGCCACTTCCTTTAGTGCATGTGGATACCACATGGAAATTTAAAGAGATGATTGAGTTTAGAGATAAGCGGGCAAAAGAGGTGGGAATGGAACTCATTGTTTATACAAACCCAAAAGGTGAAGATATGAATATCTCTCCATTTACTCACGGTTCTTCTGTGCATACAGATATTATGAAAACCGAAGGTTTGAAAAATATGCTTAATATTCAAAAGTTCGATGCCGTTTTTGGAGGAGCTAGAAGAGATGAAGAGAAATCTCGTGCAAAAGAGAGAATTTACTCTTTTAGAGATGAAAATCATAGATGGGATCCAAAAAACCAAAGACCTGAACTTTGGAATATTTACAATGGAAGACATACAAAAGGGGAGTCTATTAGAGTTTTTCCTATATCAAACTGGACAGAACTTGATGTTTGGCAATATATATATTTAGAAGGAATTCCTATTCCTGATTTATATTTTTCTAAACAAAGAGAAGTTGTAGAGTATATGGGTACAAAAATTATGGTTGACGATGAAAGAATGCCCGAAAGTTTACGAAAAACTGCAAAAAAAGAGATGGTTCGATTTAGAACACTTGGATGTTACCCACTAACAGGTGCTGTAAACAGTGAAGCTTCAACGCTGCCTGAAATTATTCAAGAGATGTTAGTGTGTACTACAAGCGAAAGACAAGGGCGACTAATAGACAGTGATGGTGAAGCATCAATGGAGAAAAAGAAACAAGAGGGGTATTTTTAATGGCACACCAGTCAGATTTAATTGCTGCAAATATAGAAGCATATTTAAAAGAACACGAAAATAAAGAGATTCTCAGATTTATCACTTGTGGGTCAGTTGATGATGGGAAGAGTACACTCATTGGAAGATTGTTATATGATTCAAAGATGATTTTTGAAGACCAATTAGCTTCTATTGAGAAAGACTCTAAAAAAAGTGGTACAACTGGGGATAAAATTGACCTTGCACTTTTAGTTGATGGATTAGCAAGTGAGAGAGAACAAGGCATTACTATTGATGTGGCTTACCGATTTTTCTCAACGGATAAAAGAAAATTTATCATTGCAGATACCCCAGGTCATGAAGAGTACACAAGAAATATGGCAACAGGTGCAAGTACAGCAGACTTAGCTATTATTCTTATAGATGCAAGGCAAGGCGTTTTAACACAAACAAAACGGCACTCTTATATTGCTAGTTTATTAGGAATTAAAAACCTTATTGTTGCTATTAATAAAATGGATTTAGTCGATTTTTCTCAAGAGAAATTTGAATCTATTAAAAAAGATTATGAAGAGCTTATTCCAAATCTTCCTTACAATAGTGATATTAATTTTAACTATATCCCTATTTCAGCACTCGATGGTGATAATATTTTATCGATTTCACCAAAATGCTCTTGGTATAAAGGGCTTCCTTTAATGCAACTTTTAGATACAGTAGATATTTGTAAAGCTGAAAACAATGATTTTAGGTTGCCAATTCAATATGTAAGCAGACCGCATCTTAATTTCAGAGGATTCTGTGGTACGATTGCTAGTGGTAAAATAAGTGTAGGAGATGAGATTACGGTTTTACCTTCGCGTAAAACTTCTGTGGTAAAATCTATTATATCAAATGATATTAAAGATTTAAGACCCATTGGAAAAGATGAAACAGTAGAAACTATGGAAACAGCTTTTGCACCAATGGCAACTACTATTACACTTAAAGATGAAATAGATATTTCAAGAGGTGATATGATTGTTAAATCAACATCTATTCCTCAAGTATCTAATAAACTAAGCGTTATGGTAGTTTGGATGAATGAAAAACCATTGGAATTAAATAGCAATTACATCATAAAAAGAGCAACATCGGTTATTAATGGCTCATTTAAATCTATTGAGTTTAAAAAAGATATTAACAGCTTTAAAGAGCTTGCAACAAATACATTAGAGCTTAATGATATTGCAAAATGTACGCTATTTTTAGACAGACAAATTGCAGTTGACCCATATAATAAAAACAGACACACAGGAAGTTTTATTATCATTGATAGATATGCAAACACAACGGTAGGTGCAGGTATGATTGTAGATTCAATTGCAAATGTTTTAGAAGATGAAGATACAACAAGAGAATATACACAAGCAGAGATTGAACTTAATGCGTATATAAGAAAGAACTTCCCACAGTGGGATTGTAAAGAGATATTTTAGGAAAAGAAATGGCAAAAGAGACAGCAGCACAACGCGTTGAGCGAATTAAAAAAACAAAAGATGGCTTAGATGTTTTGGAGAACATTTATGTATATGCCGTACTAGGTGAAACAATTGACCCTGAAGATATTGACCGTTTTAAATGGTATGGTCTATATACACAAAACAGAAATCTTCAAGATGAAAACGATAACACCCTATACTTTATGTTACGAGTTAAGCTTCCCAATGGGGAGTTAAATCTTGAGCAGTTAAAAGCAGTTGCTTCCATTTCTAAAGAGTATGGGCGAAATACGGCTACTTTTACCACACGACAAGATTTACAGTTTCATTTTATTACGGTTCGCAATTTGCCCGATATTTTTAAAAGACTCAATGATGTAGGATTAGATACCGTTTTTGCAGCAGGCGATGTACCACGAAATGTGGTTACATGTGCAGTTAATGGCATAGACCATGACCAAATTTGCGATGTTCGAGCTTTGGTAGAAAAAGTCAATGCCTATTTTGCGGGCAATAAAAATGTCTCTAACTTACCCCGAAAATATAAAGTTTCCATTAGTGGGTGCAACAAACACTGCATTTCACACGAAATTCAAGACTTAAGCTTTACTGCAACTAAAGTTAATGACAATAAAATAGTTTTTGATGTTCATGTAGGAGGAGGTTTATCTTCCAACAGACAAATTGCGCAACACATTGGTTATGTTACACCATCACAAGTATTGCCCACGGTTAAAGCCGTTACTAAAATCTATAAAGAGCACGGATTTCGAGATAATCGGCATAAAGCCCGATTGGGTCATCTTTTACAAGAGTGGGGAAAAGAGAAGTTTATTGAAATATTGCATCAAAATATCAATTTTAAGTTAAAAGAACAACAGCTTCAAGATTTTACACCGTATAAACAACGAGAACATTTTGGGATTCATGAAAGCACACAAAAGAGTAAAAGCTATATTGGTTGTGCCTTACATTCAGGTGAAATTGGAGCAGAAGGATTATTTGCATTACATGATTTAATGAAAAAGTATGAAGCCAGTAGCCTAAAAGCGACCACGACTCAAAATTTTGTTGTTCAAGATGTTTCAACACAAAAAGCTCAAGAGTTAGCCAATGAACTTAAAACTATGGGGATAGACGCATCTCCTTCTGCTTTTAAAGCAAGAACACAAGCGTGTACGGGATTAAATTTTTGTAAGTTTGCAATTAGTGAAACCAAAGGCTTAGCAAAAGAGCTTACCAAACATTTAGAAAAGAAATTTCCAAATTTTGATGAACCCATTTCTATTAGTGTAAATGGTTGCATACACTCATGTGCGCATGCACATATTGTAGACCTTGGTTTAGTCGGGTGCAAATTTAAACAAAACGATGAAACAGTAACAGGCTTTGAACTGTTTGTTGGAGGAATTTTAAAAGGAGATAAAAGCCATTTTGGGCTAAAATCGCAACTGAAATTTACTCCCTTGGATGCCCCAAAAGTTTTAGAAGGGTTAATTAGTGATTACATCAAAAGTAACGACAGCTCTTTTGGTGAATTTTTAATAAAGCAGGTCAATGACAAACAGTTTATTTAAGCCTTTTTTTTCAAAAAATACAGATAAGTTAGAGTACATAAAGTACAACACTATTGGTATTCATAAAACCCAATACTTCGACTATACCGCTTCGGGATTGGGTTTTAAACCTATTGAAAACCGTATGTATGATGTGCTTAAAACCTATGCCAATACGCACTCAAAAGAAGCCTCAATGGCAAATATTACACACTCTTACTATGAATATGCCATTAAAAGCTTACACACTTCTTTAGAGTTAAATGATGAGTTTGTAGTACTTCCAAGTGGGTGTGGAGCCACGGCTGCTATAAAAAAATTTCAAGAACTTTTAGGGCTTTATATTCCTCCCTCAACTCTTAAACGACTTAATTTAACTCTGGATAAAGCTACACTTCCTTTAGTAATTGTAGGACCTTACGAACACCACTCCAATGAAGTAAGTTACCGAGAAGCCTTGTGTGAAGTGCAACGCATTGGTTTAAATGAAGAGGGCTTAATAGATTTAATTCAATTAGAAAAGACCTTAAAAGCCAATGCTCACAGACAAATTATTGCCACCTTTTGTGTGGCATCTAATGTAACTGGAATTATTACGTGCTACAAAGAGATTTCAAATTTATTACGAAAATATAACGCCTTAGTCTGTTTTGATGCGGCTGCTAGTTCTCCTTATATGAATGTGGATTGCAGTTATTACGATGCCATGTTTACCTCTTCTCACAAGCTTTTAGGAGGTCCTGGAAGTTGTGGTTTGTTGGTTATTAAAAAAGATTTAATAGACATCTCTTTAGCTCCTAGTTTTTCAGGTGGAGGCACGGTTGAATATGTAAGTCCAAACACTGTTATTTATCAAGAAGATATACAACAAAGAGAAACAGCAGGAACTCCAGGGATTTTACAGCTCATTCGTGCTGCATTAGCGTACCAACTTAGAAATGAGATTGGCTTTGAATTTATAGAACAACGAAAAGAAGAGTTATTGCAATTTTTACTCTCTAAATTAAACACTCTTTCTCACATTAAAATTTATGGTAACAAAAAAGCTAAAAATATTGGTATAGTATCACTAAATATTGGGCAAAATAATCCTTATGAAGTGTGTGAGTTTCTTTCTTCAAAAGGAGTTCAAACAAGAGCAGGGTGTTCTTGTGCAGGTCCTTATGGTCACGATTTACTAGGATTAAAAGATCAAAAAGATTTAGAGAAAAAACCCGGATGGGTTAGAATTTCTATTCATTACAGTCAAACAAAAGAGGAGATTGAAAAACTCTTTGAGGCTATTTGTGTAGTGAATAATGAAAGTGTACTTGTGTAGATTTAGAATTAGCTTAGGGAACAGTAGTTTTAATGCTACTATTCCTTACTTTTATTCTTAACTATCTTCGCAGTTAATCTCTCTTATTCTATCTAGTAAATTAAATACTTTTCCAACGCTATTTTCTATATCATTAGTATAAGTAAAAATCTCTTCATTGTTTGCTTTAGAAGCATATGCATCAACTGTTTTTTGAACCTTTACATGCACATCTTCATGTACAATTAAAAGCTCTTTCCACTCTTTTGTTTGTGCAAATGCTTTCTCTTTATGTGCATTAATCCATTTACCCAAATCACACTCACTAGCTGTTTTTACTGTAAAGTTTTTTCCAACTCCACAGTTACAGAAGTTATTATCTTTAAACTCAATATGGTCAGATTTTAATTTGTTAACAGTAAAAATAAGTGCTGAGTCACATATTCTTTTTTTAGATACTTCTTGAAATGTGGTATGACTAACTGCATCTTTTAACTGCTCAACCAACTCATGAGTATTTTGTGCCATTATATTAATATTTGAAGCTAATGAGGCATTTTCTTGTGTGGCTTTGTCTAGTGAGTTAACAGTATCATTAATTTGTAAAATTGCATTTTGTTGCTCTTTAGTAGCATTTGCAACCTCTTCAATAAGCTCAATAGTTTGATTAATATTATCATCTAAAGCATTATAACCTTGAAGCATTTTATCTGTAACTTCTTTACTGCTTGTAGCTTTAATTGTAGCACTTTCAACTATTGTTTTAATCTCTTTTGCAGCTTCAGCACTTCTTGTTGCTAAGTTTCGCACTTCAGCAGCAACTACTGCAAAACCTTTTCCAGCTTCTCCTGCTGTTGCTGCTTCTACTGCTGCATTTAGGCTTAAAATATTCGTTTGAAACGCAATTTGGTCAATAACTGAAATGGCTTCTAAAATTGAGTTAACTTCTACACTTAGTTCGTCCATAGATTGCACTGTTTGGTTTGCTAAGCTTTTCCCTACTTCATTGGCTTTGGTTACACTTTGAGCGTGGTTGGTCATTTTTTGTGCATTTGCACTACTTTGTTTAATTGTTGAAGCAATCTCTTCAATAGCAGCTGCTGTCTCTTCTAAAGATACTGCTTGCAAGTTAGAAGATTCACTAAGTTTTTTTGAAGCTTGTGAAAGTTCTGTTGAACTGTACTCTAGTTTTACATTTGAACTATCAATTAGTGCCATTACTTCAGACATGGTTGATTGAGTAATTTTAATTCCATTAAACAGTGATGAAATAAGCCCCGTAGTTCCTGGAACCATTGGAATTTCTCTATCATATTTTGCATGAGATAGCTCAATTAATGTTTTAGATAGCAGTAAAAGGTTTTTACTCATGGCATCTATCATATGGTTAATTACTGTAATTAATGAAGCTACTTCTTTAGAGCTTGCCTCTTTTTTAATTCTGTCGTTAAACAATCCTACATTGACTTTTTCAATAACCACTCTGGCTTCTTCAATAACTTCGTTATCTTGCTCCATACCTTTTTTAATATTTGCCAAATATTCATTAAAACTTTGTACTACTTCACCAATTTCATCACGATTTTCTATTTCAATATATGAAGATTTAGTACGGCTTTCTTTAACACTTATTATGGCTTCTTTTAATCGACCAATTGGTTTAATAATGTTTACTCTCATATTGATTAATGAGACAATAAAACTTAATATCAAAGAACACGCCAAGATAACTAACGCAATAAAAATAAGATTGGTTGCTTTGTTAATCGCTAAATAGACAATTTCATGAGGTCTTGCTACTACTGCAATTCCCAAATCATTGTTTTCAAAATCTTTAATAACAGTATACGTATACGTATAGTTTTGAGTACTTAAAACACCTTTTTGAAGAAGTTCTTTTATTTGAATATTTTTAATATCATTCATAAAAGGTTCATAAAATGCATTTTGAGAAATCACATACTCTTGAAACAGCAATTTTGCATCAATTTCTCCAATAACAGCATTTTTATTCATTAAAAGTAAAAAACCATCTTTGTCGTGTTCAAAATCTTTAATTACAGAGTTAATGCCTTGCATAAATTCTAAAGAACCTAAATGCACACCAGAACTAGAAAGAATAGGAACAACAGAACGAATACTTAACCCAGCAACTCCACTTTCAAAGGTATTGATGGCTTTTTTAGTTTGATTAACTTTAACTACACTCGCACGAAATGAACTTAAATCATCGCCATATTTATTAGGAGACCAACTTCTTAAAAACGATTTATTATCTTTTGTATGAAGATGTATTTTAATATTTTTAAACGGAGTATTTTCTTTCATATTTGAAGAGAGATTTTCAAGTGCACTAATGGCAAATTCTCTGTTGTTCTCTTCAAGTGAACTTTTAATATAGTGGTCATTGGCAATCGAAATTGCATTAGAAATACCCACATCAAATTTTGCTTGTATTCTGTCTTCTGCTAAATTTTTTAAATCGGCTGTTACATTTGCATAGACTTCGTCTACTAAAGTTTTTTTATAGCCATTTAAGAGAACAAATCCCAAAATCATGGTTATAAAAGTTACTGTTAATGAAATTAATGTAAACTTTTTTGAAATAGTTAAATTACCCAAATTTTACCCCTTTTGTGTCACATTTATTTTTATTATATCTTAGTAATTTATTTTAGTGATAAATTAATAAATTATAATATAATTCTATCATGAGATTCTTACTTTTCGCAACAATATTTTTATTGGTTTTCATTTTATTGACACTTTTCATTTCAAAACGCTTTGTTAACAAGCTTAATATGAAACCTATTTATAAGAAAGTTTTTAATATTTTCTTGCTTATTAACCTTTTTGGTGTTTTAGGGTATATGCTTTTTAGATACTTTCCAGTAGTTCCTAACTTCATATATTTTCTCTTTAGTATTCCCATTGGTCTTATTTTTCTTCTTTTTATTACAACAGTAATTTATGAACTTTTTAATTACCTAATAAATGTAAGTACAAAAAATAGTAAACGAAGAGCATTTTTAAAAAAATCTTTAGATATAAGTTCCCTAGCAGTTGCAGCTTCCATTAATGCCAAAGCCATGTACAACGCAAGATATATTCAAACTGAATATGTACAAGTAAAACTTAAAAATTTAGAAAAAGAGTACAAAATAGTTCAACTAAGCGATGTCCATATAGGTGGTTTAATAGACAAAAAATTTATAGCTTCCCTAGTTGAGAAAATAAATGCACAAAATTGCGATGCCGTAGTAATTACAGGCGATTTAATAGATACCGATATTAAATATGCAAAAGATGCAATAGATGAATTGCAACATATTAAAAGTACCTATGGAACATTTTTTGCCGTGGGAAATCACGAATATTTTCATAATATTGAAGTCTTAATAAAGTACTTAACTCGTATTGGAATTAAAGTTTTAGAAAATGAATCCGTTTATATAGGTGAAGAAAATCAAGGTTTTAACCTAGCAGGTGTTTACGATGTTTTTGGTTACACCTTCGAAAAATTTCAACCCGATATTAACAAAGCGTTAGAGCAAATAGATACAAATTCGGCTACAGTTTTACTGGCACATCAGCCCAAATATATCCATGAAGTTCCAAATAGCGTAGATTTAGTCCTAAGTGGTCACACACACGGAGGACAACTTGTGCCTTTTAACTTTTTAGTAAAACTTGTACAACCCTATTTAAAAGGACTCCACCAACACAATGAACACACACAAATTTATGTCAACAAAGGAACAGGATTTTGGGGACCACCTATGCGTTTAGGTGCGTGTAGTGAAATGACCGTTATTACTTTAAAAGATCAATAAAGTTTGTTAATTTTCACTTCTTTTCGTGAGGTGTTTTTGGTCTAAACCCTATCAAGTTATTATTTGTTTTTTGAGTGTCTTGTAAAATTTGATGCAAGAGTTCAAATGCATCATCAATTCTTTGAGTATTGTAGTTTTGGTGTTGTTGGTCTGTTTTAATTGTTTTTTCTATTGCTTCAATTCTCTTTGCTATATCTTTATAGTTAAGAGCAAATTCTCTTATTTTGGTAAATGTTCGCATAATTTGAATATTTACTTCAATCGCAAGTTGGCTTTTTAAAACAGATGAAAGCATCGATATCCCATGTTCTGTAAATACATAGGGTGTTGTTCTTGTCATTGTAAATTTTGTGGTCACAATTTGTGACCGCAAAATTTCCAATTCATTTTTAGTGAGTTGAAACATCTTGTGCTTGCACTCTCTTTGAGAAAGTCAGATGGAAATCTTTTAATATTTCGCTTTACGGCTTGATTTAAAACTTTTGTTTCAACTTCATAAAGTTTTGATAGGTCACTGTCTAACATAACTTTCATACCGCGTAATTCATATATTTTTGTTTCTATGGTATTTGCAAGTTCCATATCCAATACTCCTTATTTTTATAAAAGTATTTTAACTATTTTTTTGATTTTAAATTGAAAATATGTCAGTTTGTAATGTTTTTGTTATATTATAAATATTGTTATTTAATAACTATAGTATTTCTCTTGAAAACTTTTAGTTTCCGTCTTCTTACTTTATCTCTTTTTGAATAATTATTTTTAGAATGTTTGAGAGTTTATCGAGATTACTATCAATATTTTTGTCATCTACAATCTCTTTACTTATCTCTGAAATATTTTTCAGTTCACTTTTGCTAAACTCCCAATTTTCATTAAATTTCCATTTACTATTGTCCTTGTCAATCACAATATCTTTACGACTGGCATGACCATTTTCAAGAAGTTTGTGAAGATGCTCAAGAGAGCGTTTTATAAGGATAAAAATAACATTATAGTTTTTCTTATTAATTGAATGAATAATTTTATTGGAGACAAATTTATCCAAATACAACTTACTGGCTTGCCACTTTCCAACACCACCACCTACTAAAACTCCCGATGCCGTAATGACTCCAAAGTCTAAACCGCCCAAAAGGGCACTTAGGGACATTCCAAAACTTCCCCCTACAATTCCACCCAAAATAATAAGATTTTTTGTTGATAACCCCGATGATTCTACAGACTCTTTTGAATCAAGTTCTGCTCTTTCATCTTTTATTTTGACTTGATAATATCCCCAAAAATTCTCAACCAATTTCTTCGTCTTTTTTTCAATGCTATAAATTTCTTCCTGATAATTTTTAAGTGCGTTATCTTTGTCCTCTTGTGATGCTTCTTCACCAAAGATTTTATATTCAGCTTGATGAAGAAGTATTTCTGCAATCATGCGTGCAATTTCCAGAGCTGACTTAGTTGTGTTTTCGTCATATCGTCTTCTGTGAGCATTAATAATTTTATCAAGGTGTTGTTTTTGCTCTAAAATAGGAGCAATGGTGTAAAGATTTTTAAACATCTCTTGAATATTACTGTAGCTTCCATCTAAAGGATTAAACTCATAAATATGTTTTATTTCATATTCATAAAGTTTCTTTTTCCAATTATCCCCATACTCAATATCCCCAATTTTATTAAAAAGCACAAGCACTGGTTTATTGATAAACTTTAGTATTTCCAGCTCATAACCAATCACATTTTGATTATAGTTTTCTGAAATATTAATCACAAAAACAATAAATTCACTCTCTACTATTGCCTTTAATATTTCAATGTCTTTATGCATATTCTCATGGCTAACATACTCACCTATAAATTTTTGCAATACATTAATATTAAAATTACTCTGTTTATTTTGCTTAATATAATTCCATATTGTTTTGGCTTTTTCAAATCCTGGGGTATCGTAGCAGCTGTAAATCAGCTCATCATTATAAATATAGTCATATCGGCTCTTAATTGTGGTTGTTCCAATCTCTTTTGATACTTCTATTCTGTCATCAAAAGTAAGCGCTGAGATAATACTGCTTTTGCCATTGTTGGGTTTACCAATAAAAGCAAATGTGGGTTTATTTTTTGTCATCATACAACCTCACTTTAGGATTTTTAATTTTCAATGAAACTTGCTGCTTCCATTCTTGATACATCTCAGAATCTTCTCCTAAAAGGATATAACTCTTGCCCATTTTCGTAAGTGGAAGTATCCAAATCTCTTTGACTGCACCATTACTTAAGATATACGAAATATCATCTTTAAAGGTATTATCAGGAAGTGTTTCAGCAGAGGTAAACATAAAAATAATATTCGCCAGTTGTGATTGCACTTGCAGGTCTTCATCTTCTTTGTCAAAAAGTGCATAAGAAAAAGATTGATGATTTTTACCTTGCAATTCCACGGTATTGGCAAAATCAAAAACTATTTTCTCTTTTTCATTTAAGTTCATATTATAATATAGCACATAGTAGTCTAACGCAGGTGTTTTTGCTTTTTCATTTGTCTCCTGCTCTAACATCGTACTACCAGTTGCGGTATTAGCATTTGGATTATTTTGCTTAATCTCTACTGATTTAAAAATAACATCAAAGAATTTCTCTCCTTGATTTTTTAAGCTAATCAAAATGGTCTTTTGCAGATTTTTTTGAGCAAAAAATAAAATAACTAGTTTAATAACAAACAATATTCCAATGAGTTTTATAATAAACCAAGCACACTCTGATTTATCACCCAAGGTTATCTGAGCGTAAAATATTTTTGTAGCACAAGAAAGAGTCTCAGGCACATAAGTCGCACTCTCAAAGGTACTCTCAGAATAAAAGTTAATAGAAAAAGCCCAGAAAATAACTACAGTTGTGGCTAAAACCCCAAGAGCATACATAACTCCCATGCCAACAAATATTTCTGTTGACATTGTTTTAAACACATGGCTATGTACTGTCTCATATGATTTTTGTTGTGTAAATAATTTTCTAAAACTTAAAATTTTTTTGAGAAATGAGTTCTCTTCTTTGCTTGGAAATTTATATCTCAAAACAGAAAATAACCCCCAAAAACTATATAAAAGTGGAACAATAAATGAAAAAAGTATATAAATTTTCATATTAATAGCATCTTTAAAAGAAAGTGCATAAAGTATTGCCGTAATCAAAAAAACAGCAATAAACAATCCTGATTTTATTTGAAAAAGATTTTTGGCAATCGGGTTTTCATGGTTATCACTGTTTTTCATGTCATAAAATCGGACTATCTCCGCCACTTTTTTATTTTCATCAAAAGTATACTTGTTTTTATGACACTCTTTTCTGTACTGCGTATACTCTGCTTCAGAAGCAGTATTTAAAAATATTGATATATCAAAATATTTTTCAAGTGTTATTTTTTTCATCTATTTGAACTCCTAAAATTGCCCATCTTAAACTCATTTAATAAGATTCTAACTCTATATTGTGTTGACATATGTTTTTAATTTATTTTCTGTCCATTTTTTATTTTAAAGATTGTTTTTTTAATAATATCAGAAAATTATTCCATATCCGCTTGTGAGCTTTTCTTCTCTTTTCGTAATATTTTATCTTATTGCTAAGTTCTTACAGTCTCAAAACTAATATTAATATCTAGTTTACTTCTAGTTATACGACTTTATTGGCTCATATAGAGTAAAATATTTATTATCCTTCGTTAATCGTAAAAAAGAAAGTTTAAAATGAATTCAACAAAATATAACCTACCTAAAGGTTTTGTCTTTATACTCGCCATGCTAACAGCAATAACTCCGCTGGCTATTGATTTATATTTACCCTCATTTACGCAAATTGCTGAACATTTTTACACTTCAATAGATCAAATAGAGATAACACTTAGTATCTTTCTTTTAGGTTTTGCTTTAGGACAACTCTTAGGAGGTCCACTATCTGACAGATATGGAAGAAAAATATTTATTTTTAGTGGTTTAATTGTTTATATAATATTTTCTTTTTCAATAAGTTTTGCTACCTCGGTTGAACAGCTATGGATATTTAGATTTTTCCAAGCAATTGGTGGTGGTTTTGCAGTGGTAAACACAACGGCCATCATAAGAGATGTATATCATGGAAAAGAGGGTGCTATAATATTTTCTATTGTCTCCATGATTATTATGATTGCTCCAATGCTAGCACCAGTTATTGGTGCTGTAATACTCTACTTTTTAAATTGGCATTATATTTTTATATTTTTGACTATTTATGGTTTGATACTGCTTTATTTTGTAACAAAGTTGCCAGAGACTTCACCAAAAATAAAAAGTGGCAAAATGTTTTCAAACTATATAGTCATACTTAAAAATCCAACCGCTATGTTACTTATTTTAGCCAGTGGGTTTAGTTTTTCAGGTCTGTTTATATATATAACCAAAGCTTCTTTTATTTATATGGAATATTTCGAGTTAGATCTTATATTTTTTAGTCTATTTTTTAGTACAAATGTAGTTAGTTTAATGCTCTTTAGCAAATTAAATATTAAATTGCTTGAAAAATATTCATCCATAAGACTCTTTATATCTGGAGTAGTTTTACAACTGTTAAGTGCTTTACTACTTTTTACTTTTTCATCCGTTGTAGTTTTACCCGTTGTAGTAATAGGATTTATGCTTTTTATTGGATCACTTGGTTTAATATTTGGTAACGCTCTGTCTTTATTACTTGAACACTTTAAAGAAATAAGTGCAACAGCAACTGCTTTAAATGGTGTTGTTGGGTTTACTATTGCTTCTTTAGTTGGACTAATGGCAAGTTTTTTCCACAATGGAACACTTCTACCAATATTTGCCTTAATGATCTCTACTTCATTTTTAGCTTTACTCTTTTTAGGTTTGCTGTTAAAAAGAGAAAAATATGAAATTTAAGTCAATGCTGTTTTTGTTTCATTTGGTATATGAATTGAAGAGGAAAGTAAGTCATATGCAGGACTTAGTGCATACTCTTTTGTATCTCGTTGAAGTACAGAAAAGTTTTTTAAGTGAGCATCGCCATTTCCTATAAGGTAGTTAAAAAGGAGAAGTTTAAAAAACCTTATAAGTTCTAGTTTGTAAGTAGGAAGATACTTTTTAATTAATCGTGCAATTTGTTACTGCTTTTTATATTTAAATCTATCTCTACGCCCAATATATCACAAACTTTATTGAGAATATCAATGGTTGTAGCACCATTAGCTGTTTCAATATCAGATAGTTTTCTTGTACTTATGTTACTAAGCGTTGCTAATTCTATTTGAGTAAGGGACAGTTGTTTTCTTCTTTTTTTAATAAAAGTTGCTATTTGTTTATTGTCCATACTATAATCCTATATGTAGTATATTGCATAATAACTCTATTTTATAGGTTACTTCCTTATAGCAATATTAAAATATGTAGTATAAGTTATATAAATAAAGTTATGAATATATTAGTGCTTTGTTGTTGTTTTTACTTTTGTTGTTATATTGCCTTAAATAAATTTAAGGTTCCTATACGAAAATACATACGGAAGATTTAACTCTTTGGAAAGCGAAATTTATTTCGCTCAGTGTTGGTAATATTAGCGTTATAATGGGCAAACTTCTACAGCTATACTCTCTTTTTATAAGAAAAAATAAGTTAACAAACATAAAAAAAGCAAAGGCTATTTACCTTTGCTTTTTTATATATGCACTTACTTCTTAATCAAATTTAGCTTTTTTAGCCGATCTTTTTCTAGATGTTGGATCAAGCTCTCTTTTTCTTACTCTAATACTTTTTGGAGTAACTTCTACAAGTTCATCTTCTTCAATCCACTCTAAAGCATTTTCTAACGCCATTACTTTTGGTGGTACAAGTTTAATCGCTTCATCAGCACCTGAAGACCGTACGTTTGATTGTTGTTTTCCTTTAATAGGATTAACATCTAAATCGTTTTCTTTAGCGTGTTGTCCTATAACCATTCCTACATAAACTTTATCTTGAGGTTTAACAAAAAGCATTCCTCTTTCTTGTAAACTGAATAAAGAGTATCCAACGGCTTCACCATTTTCCATAGAAACCAGTGCTCCATATTTTCTTGATTCAACAAAACCAGAATATGGTCTGAACTCTAAAAATGAGTGGTTCATAACCCCTTCACCTTTTGTTTCAGTTAAAAATTCTGTTCGAATACCAATTAATCCACGAGCTGGAATTTCAAACTCAATTCGTGTGTACCCTTCACCCATTGGAATCATATTGGTCATTGTAGCTTTTCTTTTTCCAAGTTTTTCAATAATAGCTCCTGAAAATGCATCGGGAGTATCAATAACTAAATGCTCAAAAGGCTCCATTTTAACGCCATTTTCCATTTTAGTAATAACTTCAGGTTGTCCAATACAGAACTCAAATCCTTCTCTTCTCATATTTTCAGCTAAAATACAAATTTGAAGTTCCCCTCTTCCGTTAACTTTAAATTTTCCCTCACCATACTGCTCATAATTCATGGCAATATTAGTGTTTGTTTCAGAAGCAAGTCGTTCATTAATTTTATTTGAAGTAACAAATTTTCCTTCAGTTCCTGCTAATGGAGAGTCGTTAACTGCAAAAGTAACGCTAAGCGTTGGTTCTTCAATGTGCATAGGGTCAAGAGGCATTGGATTAGCAGGGTCACATAAGCTGTCACCTACATCAATAGTTTCAAACCCAGCAACGGCAACAATATCACCAGTACCTGCTGTTTTAATATCAAACCGTTCCATCCCTTTAAATCCAATAAGCTTAGAAACTCTTCCTTTTATTTTTTCGCCATTGGCTTTGCATAAAAGTACTGTTTCACCCATTGAAATAGTTCCATTAAAAATTCGAGCAATTCCTATTTTTCCAATAAAGTTATCGTAATCAAGTGTAAACACTTGAAGTTGTAAGCCATTTTCATCGCTTCCTTTTGGTTTTGGAACTTCTTTTAAAATAGTTTGGTAAAGTGGGGTTAAATCTTTACTTTCATCTTTTAAATCTAATTTTGCATACCCATCACGTGCAGCTGCATAAACAATTGGAAAATCTAGTTGTTCTTCTGTAGCATCCATTTGAGCAAATAAATCAAACACTTCATCTACAACTTGTTCTGGGTTTCCACCTGGTTTATCAATTTTATTAATAACAACAATTGGTCTATGACCTAAAGAGAGTGCTTTTTTTACCACGAATTTAGTTTGAGGCATAACCCCTTCTTGCGAATCCACAAGCAATACCACGGAATCTACCATTTTTAAAACTCGTTCAACTTCTCCACCAAAATCGGCGTGTCCTGGAGTGTCGATAATATTAATTCGTACTCCCTCATAGTCAATGGCAGTGTTTTTTGAAAGAATAGTAATTCCTCTTTCTTTTTCAATGGCATCACTGTCCATAACTCTTGTATCCATTTGTGCATGGGATGAAAAAGTTCCTGATTGTTTTAACAACTCATCTACAAGTGTAGTCTTACCATGGTCAACGTGTGCTATTACGGCAATATTTCTTATGTCTCTCATCTGTTCTCTTTACGTTTAAATTTTCCGCGATTATACTAAAAAATAGCTTAAACTAACGCCAGTTTTATATCTATTGAGAATAAATTTGGTCAAAAATATTTGACCGTTTTAAATATATTTAAGTTTCAGTGCGTTATTATGCTCTTTAGATTTGTGGTACAAATAGACATTTAAGAACTCTTCTCATGTCATCTTTTACAGATAACAATACTTTTACCCAATAAAAGTGTTATCTATTTTTCAAATATATTATATTGTTAGGAGATTTTAAATGGATTATTTTAATCAATTTAAACAACGCTACTTAGTAGCTTTCTGGCGCCCATTGCCAGCTATTATTGCTTTAGGCGTAATAGCTGCATATTACTTTGGTCTTATGGGAACATACTGGGCAGTTACGGGTGAGTTTACACGCTGGGGTGGGCATATTTTAGAGTTTGTAGGTGTAGATATCTCTACTTGGGGATATTTTAAAATTATGAATATGGAAGGAAACTCTCTTACAAGAGTAGATGGCGTAATGATTATAGGAATGTTTGCAGGGTGTATAGCTGCTGCTTTTTGGGGTAATAATGTAAAACTTAGAATGCCTGCAAGTAATATTCGAATTTTTCAAGCATTAATTGGTGGAATTATTGCAGGTTTTGGAGCAAGACTTGGAATGGGTTGTAACTTGGCAAGTCTGTTTACAGGTATTCCTCAATTTTCACTTCATGCGTGGATGTTTACACTAGCTATGATTGTAGGAGTTTATTTAGGTGCAAAAACAACTGCACTTCCTTTTTTTCAATCTAAGTTTAAATTGCAAAAGGTAAGTTGTGCCAAAGAGTTACCACACGATGAAGAAAAAGTAAAACGGTTTTTCACTTTTGGTACGGTTGTCTTTATTGCTATGATTATTTGGGCTTTATACTTAATTTTCGTAGCAAACACTCAAAAACTAGGTATGGCTATGCTTTTTGGAAGTGCTTTTGGACTTTTAATTGCTAAAGCACAAATCTGTTTTACCTCTGCTTTTAGAGATATTTTTACAACAGGAAGAAGCCAAATGGCAACGGCTATTGTTATTGGAATGGCGGTTTCAACTATTGGTGTTTTTAGCTATATCATGATAGGTCAGCCTCCTAAAATTATGTGGGCAGGTCCCAATGCCCTAATTGGTGGTTTACTTTTTGGTTTTGGAATTGTTCTAGCAGGGGGTTGCGAGTGTGGTTGGATGTATAGAGCCGTTGAAGGTCAAGTGCATTTTTGGATTGTAGGAGTTGGAAATGTTATAGGTGCTACACTGTTAGCTTTTATGTGGGACAGTTTTTCTCTTTCATTAGCTACTTCTTGGCCAAAAATAAATCTGCTAGAATCTTTTGGAAACTATGGCGGACTATTTATAAACTCAATTTTTCTTTTTTTACTCTTTATCTTAATTCTAAAATTAGAAAATAATTACCGAAAAAAATTAAACTCAAAAGGAGCATAAATTATGAAAGAGACCATTATCCCCACTTACCGTTTAGATATGCAAGGAGAGCCTTGCCCTTATCCTGCAGTTAAAACACTTGAAGCCATGCAAAGTTTAAAGAAAGGCGAAATTTTAGAAATTATTAGCGATTGCCCTCAAAGCATTAATAATATTCCTCAAGATGTTAAAAATCACGGATACAAAGTTTTAAAAATAGATAGCAGTGGTCCTACCATTCAATACTTAGTTCAAAAATAACTCTGCTAAAATTTCTTACCATACATTTTATTTAAAAAGTGTATGGTATTTATTTATTTTTTAGGCTTTAAATAAAGTTTAGCGTTAAGTCATATAAAAATAATTTTCTAAATAGAGTGATTAACTATTCATTAATAGTTTATTATCTTATTCGCTCTACAATTTCTTAAGTCGTTCAATAAGGAATTATATGCAAAAAACAGCTCAATATAGACTCATTATTATAGTCTCATTCATTTTTACCCTTTTTTACAATTTCTCTTTTTTTAGAAATGTTATAGAAATTTACCCATTAAATGGAATGAATATAATTTATCTATTATCTATTTATATGACACTTTTTTTATTTATTGCCTTTATTTTCAGTTTATTGGCTTCAAAGTATACCACCAAACCAGTATTAATTATTTCCTTACTCATCTCTTCTTTTACCGCTTACTTTATGGATACATATCATGTTATCATTGATTACAGTATGATTCAAAACTCATTGCAGACCAATTTAAAAGAATCACTTGACCTTTTTAGCCTTGAATTGGTTTTTTATATTCTTTTTTTAGGAGTTCTTCCTTCTTTTTATGTTTATAAAACAAAGCTTGTTTATGCCTCTTTAAAACTTGAACTTTTTACAAAATTAAAGTTTTTGTTACTTTCATTGGGGTTAATAGTTGTTATTATTCTGAGTTTCAGTCAATTTTATACCTCATTTTTTAGAGAACACAAATCACTAAAATATCATGCCAACCCTTCTTTTTGGTTTTACAGCATTATAAATTATACTAAAAAGAGTTTTACCAGTGGAAAAATAATTCTTCAACCTTTAGGAGAGGATGCAAAAATCAATGAAACGCCTGAAGATAAAAAAGAGTTGATTATTTTAGTCGTAGGAGAAGCCACACGAGCTGACCGATTTTCACTCAATGGTTACGCCAGACAAACCAATCCACTGCTTGAAAAAGAAGATATTGTAAATTTTTCTAATATGCGTTCATGTGGAACTTCAACAGCACACTCTGTTCCTTGCATGTTTTCTATTTATACCAAAGATGAATACAGTTACAAAAAGGGAATTACCACTGAAAATATCTTAGATGTTTTAACTCGTACCAATGAGGTTAATATTTTATGGAGAGATAATAATTCCGATTCTAAAAATGTAGCTTTAAGAGTAAAATATGAAAATTTTCAAACTTCGAAAACCAATTCCATTTGCGAAGAAGATGGTGAGTGCAGAGATATTGGGATGCTTATAGGCTTAGGAGATTTTATACAACAAAGCCATCAAAAAGATGTTTTAATTGTTCTTCACCAAATGGGTAACCACGGACCTGCTTATTATAAACGCTATCCCAAAGAGTTTGAAAAATTCACCCCTGTGTGCAAAACCAATCAGCTGGAAAAATGCACTCAAGAAGAGGTCAGCAATGCCTATGATAATGCTATTTTACACACCGATTATTTTTTATCTGAAGTCATTAAGTTTTTAAAACCTTACTCAAAAACGCATGAAACCGCCATGATTTATATGGCTGACCATGGTGAGAGCTTAGGAGAAAATGGTTTATATTTACACGGTCTTCCTTACTTTATGGCACCCGATTCACAAACGCATGTGGCGTCACTTTTGTGGTTAAGTAAAGAGTTCCAAGAAGAGTTTGACATGGAACAACTCCATGCGTATAAATCCAATGCTTTTTCACAAGATAATCTGTTTCACACACTATTAGGTCTGTTTGAAGTCCAAACCGATGTTTACCAACCGGCGTTAGATATTTTAGACAAAGCAAGAAAACCAGAACATAAGGCGCATCAATGAGAAATCAACCGCAATACAACTTTTTTAAAAATACCGGCTATGCGTTGGAAGGGTTAAAAGATTTACTTAAAACAGAAACCTCTTTTAAACTTGAACTCATTATTGTTTGTCTTTTGTTGCCTCTTCTTTTTTTTATAGAGACATCACTTACCAATAAACTCTTGATGTTTATTACGCTTATGGGAATGCCTCTTGCAGAAGCCATAAACAGTGCCATTGAAAGAGTGGTGGATTTGGTAACGTTAGAGCATCATGCTATGGCAAAACGAGCCAAAGATGTGGGAAGTACCATTGTTTTTATAAGCATTGGTATTTTTGTCATTACATGGGGTGTAATCATTTTTAATATATATTGTTTTTAAATTACCAGCATGCTTAAAAGAAATATTAAAAGTGATCTTACTATTCAATACATATATTTATTACTTTAATAAAACTATATATTTAATTGCTTCTTATTTGCTATGCCCTCATGGTATTATTCTTTAATTATATAAAAGGAGAAAAGAGCATGAAACAGAGTTTAGCCTTGGGAACATTATTGGTTTTATTACTTTCAAATTTAGCATTTGCTAGTAGTAAACATAAAAATAAATCAAATGATATGAGAGATGGGAAAACAGTCTATGCACAATCGTGTGCTGTGTGTCACTCAAATGCATTTATTCCAGAAGCATTGAAGCTTGGGAACAAAAAAGATTGGGAAGAGCTTATTGAAGAGGGACAACAGTTCCCAACAGCACATGGGTGGGTAGGAACACGAAAAATGCCTAGACATGGTGGTGATCCGAAAATAACTCTTGATGAATTTATTAATGCGGTTGCTTTTATGGCAAATAAAGCGGGTGCAAATTGGGAGGAATCTGATAAACTGGACTCTGACATCTATAAAGAGATTCTAAAAGAGATTCAAATAAGGATTCTAAGAAATGAACTTTATGACAAAATTGGTAAAAAATATTAAAATTTATATTTAAATAAAACATCCTCTGACAAGTAGCGTATTCAAAACGTTACTTGTTACTTACAAAAAAGTGTCAAGGAAATATCAAGAGAGCCTTCACTTACACTTGATACAAATCATCTATACTTTCATTATCTATGCCACTTTAAGGATAAAAAATGAAACTTCTTCTAATTCCCATACTGCTTTCAAGCTTCTGTTTTTCAGCTGTTATCGATGATTATTTAAACGCATTAAGTGTACAAGCCAAACAAGAAAATGCTAACTTTACTGCCTTTGATGCCAAACGAGGGGAAGCAATTTTCACTTCAAAACATATTGGGAAAAAAGGGAAAGAGATCTCTTGTGTTTCATGTCATGGAACCGATTTTACCCAAACACATCAAAACTTTTTTACGGGAAAAACCATTGAACCACTCTCACCTAAAGCCAATCCGGAGCGACTCAGTGACCTTAAAACCATTGAAAAATGGCTAAAAAGAAACTTCATAGATGTGTATAACAAAGAAGGAAGCACTCAAGAAAAAGGGGATGTACTAACCTACATCTTATCAAAGGATTAATTATGAAATATCTACTATTTATTGCCGTTTTAGCGGTTGCTTTGTTTGCCAATAATGGCAATCAGGCAAAAAAAAACACAAAGCCGACCCAAAAAGAAGTAGCTGCTGTTAACAATGCTTTTTACTCAAAAGAGTGTGGTTCGTGCCATTTTGCATATCAAGCAGGATTGTTGCCCGAAAATGCTTGGAGAAAAATGATGAATAATTTAGAGAACCATTTTGACACCGATGCTTCATTGGATAAAGAAGAGTATATGACTATTTTAAACTATTTAGTTGCCAACAGTGCTGAGAAAAACATGCAGTATAAACGAAGTGCTAAAATTGTTAAAAGCATAAAAGTAGGGCAAATACCTGAATCTATCTCTAAAACACCCTATATGATAGAAAAGCACAACGATATTCGAGCCGATTTAATTACTCAAAAAGAGGTTAAAGGCATTTTTAACTGTATGGCGTGCCATACCACAGCTGACCGTGGAATTTATACCAAAAGAGATATCAAAATTCCCAATTACGGCGCATGGAAAGAATAAAAGAAAAAAGGATACACAATGTTTAAGTCCTACATTTGGAGCATGCCAACACGAGTTTTTCACTGGCTTTTAGCTCTTTTAATTTTATTAGCATTTTTAAGCGATGATGAAAAGTGGCTAAATTATCATGCTTTTTTTGGATATGCTATTTTAATTCTTTTAGTTTTTCGATTTTTTTGGGGATTTATAGGTCCTAAATACTCAAAATTTAAAGATTTTCCTTTTGGGTTTGCCAATGTAAAAGAGTTTATGTTAGGCATGTTTAACTCCAAACAAAAATATATAGGGCATAACCCAGCAGCTTCATATGTAATGATGGCAATGTTTATAACTATTTTTTTAGTAATTATTACAGGTGCTTTAACTTTTGGTATTCAAGAGGGCAAAGGAGTGTTTTCATTTTTAAATGACTCTTTATTTAAAAAAATGAAACTCTTTGAAGATATTCATGAGTTTTTAGCCAATGCCGTTCTTTTTCTAATTGCAGCACATCTTGGAGGAATTTTAAGCGATAAATTGCTTCATGGAAAATATGAAACGCTAAACTCCATTTTTACAGGATTTAAAAAAACAGACCAACAAGAGGGCATTAAACTAGGATTTTTTCAAAAAGTTTTTGCTTTAGTTTTTGCTTTTATATTTATTGCTTTTTTACTTTTTAGCCTAATGGAGCCTAAAAACATTTTAATGGCTTCAAAATTTAAACCCATTGATTATGTTTCGAAAAATGCTCTTTTTGTAAAAGAGTGTGCTTCGTGCCATATCTTATATCCACCTGAAATACTGCCCCAACACTCATGGGTAGCGTTAATGAACAATTTATCTGACCATTTTGGAGACGATGCCTCTTTAGAAGAGGATGAACATCAAAATATTTTAAATTTTTTACTTCAAAACAGTGCCGAAACTTCAAGTAAAAAGTTTAGTTTTAAATTTTCAAATTCAATTGGAAATAACGATATAATTGCGGTTACACTAACAGATTATTGGAAAAAGAAACACAAAAAAATTCCCAAAGAGGTTTTTTTGCATAAAGAGGTAAAAAGTAAAGCCAATTGTAAAGCGTGTCACGATAATATTGAAAAAGGATTGATTGAAAATGATAAAGTTAAAGACATTAACGATTTTTTGTAGTCTTTTTTTAGCTTTTTATACTTTTTTAAGTGCCGATGATAATTTACAAAAAGAGTTTAGTACACTACATATCCACAGAAATATGGATTATTTACAATTAAATCCTACTCAAGAGAGTGAAATTAAAGAAATTTTACTCTCTTGCAAAAAAGAGTTTTCAAGCTATTATAAGAAAAAAGAAAAAGCTCAGAAAAAGTTGCAAAAACTAATGCAAAAAGAGTATTTTGATGAAAAGAAATATGAGAAAACTGCTAAAAAAATTACTGAAGAAGCCATTGAGCTTGAAATTAGAATTTTTAAACGCATCCATACTATTTTAACGCCACATCAACGAGAAAAATTTTCATACTATTTACAGGAGTGGAAAATTGAGTAAAAGAGTCCTTTTAATTGAAGATGACATACAAATGAGTCAATTTATAGCAGAGTATCTTCAAGACTTTGGCTTTTCTTGTAGCATCTTTGCGTACCCAAAAGATGCCATAGAGGAACTGAACAATAACCCCACCTATGACATTATTATTTTAGATTTAATGCTGCCTGAAATGGATGGTTTTGATCTGTTTAAAAAATTAAAAGCCCTAAGCGATATTCCCATTATTATCTCGTCAGCCAGAGGTGATATTGGCAATAAGATTTTAGGCTTTGAACTAGGAGCTGATGATTATTTAGCCAAACCCTATGAACCACGAGAGTTGGTTTTACGCCTTGAAAATTGTCTGAAAAAGAGTGAACAAAATACGTTAACTGTCGGTGAATTTACCCTCCATGCACAAAATCGTGAACTCTTCTTAGACAATTATCCTATTGATTTAACCAAAATAGAGTTTGAAATTTTTCTTTTTTTAGTTCAAAACTGCAATAAAAATCTTTCACGAGAGCAAATACTTCATGCGTCATCGTTAGATATCAACACCAAAAACAGAACCATTGATATGCACATTTCAAATATTCGCCACAAAATTGGCGACGATTCAAAAAATCCAAAATACATCAAATCAATTTGGGGTATTGGATATAAGTTCCTAAAATAATGGGCATTTCTAAAAAAATCTTTATTCTATTTTTAATCAGCTTTATTCTTATGAGCATTATTGGCTTTTGGATTGATTCCATTAATACAAAAAGAATTGATGATTTAATCAAAGAAAAATATCTAAAAATATCCAATGAACTGCTTTTAAATATTGATAATGCCACCAAAATAGAAGAGCTTTTAAACAAATATAAACTCAAACCCATAACAGATGAAACCAACAACAATAACACTGTTTTATACTACAAAAAACACACCTTTGGTTTTGTCTCAATTCAAAAAAAATCATTTGAAGATGAGTTTATTCTTCACATCAATTTTTTAGATGAGCATCTTATTTTAAAAACGCCCAACGAACAAAATGTCAATGAACAACTCCAACTCAATATTCTGATTTTTCTAGATACCGCCATGCTTTTTGTCATATTCTTATACATTTTAAAACTTCTTTCGCCTCTAAAAGAGATTACCAAAAAAATTGAAAGTTTTTCAAAAGGGGAGTTGTCCGCCCGTATTGATATTCACTCCAACGACGAAATAGGAACGCTATCAAAAACCTTTAACACTATGGCGCAAACTCTTGAAAATTTAATTAAAACAAGAGAAGATTTGTTACGAGATATTGGACATGAACTTCGCACGCCCATTGCCAAAGGAAAGTTTGCCATTGAAAAAATTGATGATTTTTCTCAAAAAGAGCTTCTTAAAAAAATATTTATTGATTTAGAAAATTTAACCAATGAACTCATAGAACTGGAAAAATTAAATTCTCAACGCCTTAATTACACCATTTTTAGTGCAGAAACACTCATACTTGAAGCCTTAAACAAACTCTACATTACGGATGAATCCACCATTTCACTTGTCATAAAAAACGACTTTAAAATAACAGGCGACTTACACTACTTATGTTTAGCGTTAAAAAATATTATCGACAACGCACTAAAATATGCCACTATTTTACCTATTTGCATTGCGGTATCTAAAAACCGTATTAAAGTCAGTAACCAAGCCAAACCCTTAACTAAAGAGTTAGAATACTATTTAAAACCCTTTACGCAAGAGCTCTCACAAAGGGGTGGTTTTGGTTTAGGTCTTAGCATTGTTCATAAGGTTTTACATAAACACCACTTTGGCTTAAAATACAATCATTTTAATGAACAAAATCATTTTGAAATTGTTTTTCTAGTAAGTTGATACTCAGAAGTAAAAAAATCAATTGATTTTATAGGTAGGATTAAACGTTTTTGCAATGGTACTGTGAACTTGAATCAATAATGCTTCATTGATTTCGCCAATTTTTTTATCAAATCTATCTACTGCAAAATTTTTAATCTGAAAACACTCTATTGATGAATCTTTTAACAATCCGTTTGCACTTGTTGAAAGAATTTTTATAATCCAAGGATAATTTATGTACTGTTCTTTCCATTTTATTTTACCACTGTATCCAATTTTCTTTGTCAAGAAATTGTAAAGAACCTTTTAGCTTAAATTGATATGTTTACCTTATACTTAGAAAAATAATTAGGAGAAATTTATGTTAAAAAAAGGGTTATTAACGGCATTCTTAGCCACAAGCAGTTTACTGGCACAAAATCATATTTCCAATGAGCCTATGGGAGTGCAAACACTTTCATCGCAATTAAGAGTGGTGTTATCTCAAGAGATGTTAGCCATTGAAAAAGGGATGAAAGAGATTATGTCAAGCTTAATTGCTGGAGATTACCAAGCAATCGAAAAAACTGCTGCAAACATTAAAAATAGCTATATTTTAGAACAAAAACTCACCTCGGCACAAAAAGAGGAGTTGCACACTAAACTGCCTCAAGCCTTTATTGACCAAGACAGCGCATTTCATAACGATGCCAAAATGCTAGAACACGTGGCAAATTCAAAAAATCATGAACTTACCCATTTTTATTTTAGTAAAATGGTAAATGCCTGTGTTTCTTGCCACCAAACGTTTGCACAAGAGAAATTCCCACTTTTTAAAACTCTTGTTAAAGAAAATAGTCATACACATTAAATAAGAATTTTTGTTATATTGATTATTATCAAGCGGTTTTAAATCACTTTTTGCTAAAGTCAATAAAAATAAAAAGGTTTTGCCTATGTCTTTCGAAAATAGAGTTCTTAGCACTCTTCAAAATGAGAACTTTCATAAGATTCTAAAAAATTATCAGTTCTCTTCTTTAGATGCAAAAGCATTAAAAGAAGTTGAACCTATTATTCAAGATTTTGCTAAACCTTTTTTAAAAGGGTTTTATGAATTTATTTTGGCGTTTGACCATGCCAAGCTTTTTTTACACAATAAAGAGATTTTACAACGGCACGAATTAGGAATTCATCAGTGGTATTTAAACCTTTTTTGTGGAAATTACAACGATGAATATTTTGATAAGCTGCACTTTATTAGTGAAATTCATGTACGCATTGGATTACCTACACACTATGTAAATGCTGCTTTTAGTTATGCCAGAGGATTTATTAAAGATATTTTAATTCAAGAAAATCTTATTTTACAACTTAGCTCTTTTGATAAAATTATAGATATTAACTTAGATATTTTGACCATTGCTTACCAAGAAGAAGAACAAACTAAATTTGTAGATGAAGTGGTGTTTTTAAAAAATTGTGTTGATAAATGCTATATTGAACCCTATTTTCAAGCCATTTATAATGCTAAAACTTTAAAAGTAGAAAAATATGAATCTCTAATGCGATTGTTTGAATCTAAAGATTCTCCTGCTAGGTCTGTTTTCCCTTATTTAAGAACTGCAAAAAAAATAAAACACTATGAAAAAATGATGCGAATAATGGTGGAGAAAACATTTGAATATATTGAAAAAAGTCCTTACGAATTTAGTATTAATCTCTCCTATGAAGATATTTCCAATGAAAAATTTATTGATTTTATTTATGAAAAAACAAAAGCCATCTCTTGTCCTAATTGCATTATTTTTGAAATCTTAGAGAGTGATTTTATTGAAGATTTTAGCATTGTAGAAAAATTTGCCAAAACTATACGAAGCTTAGGGTGTAAAATTGCTATAGATGACTTTGGAAGCGGTTATTCTAATATGGAAAATATTTTAAAACTGCGTCCTGAAATTATTAAAATAGATGGCTCTTTAATTAAAAACATTGATACTTCTGCTGAGTCTAAAACCATTGTTAAAAATATTATCAATATGGCAAAAGAGTTAAATGCTATAACCGTTGCTGAATTTGTACATACTAAAGAAGTGTGCGATTGTGTGATTGAGCTTCAAGTTGATTATTTGCAAGGATTTTACTTACAAGAACCCGAGCCTTTTTCATAAAATAATTTTCTTAATCTTTCTTAAAGCTTCTATTTAAGGCAATTTCCTTAAATAGGACAAATTTTGTCTTATATTGACTTGTATCAATCTTTTTGCTTATTTATTTAGTTAATGTTCCTTAAATAAAGGAGTTACCTATGACAAAATTAAAATCACTCTATTTTCGAATGACCATTGTTCACTATTTAGGTATGATTATTTTACCCTTAAATGCCTTTTTGTTTACACAAAACAGTATGGCTCAAATTGTACAAATAATTATTGCAGTTGCATTAGTTTTTCACGAACTCGATGAGTATAAAAATGGAAAAATGCTTTCAAAAGAGTTAATAGAATTTTTAAAGAATATGGACAATAAAAACGTAAGTTTACAAATAAATACTTCAATGTCCAGTGAATATTCTGAAATCAAAGATGTAATTGACCAACGAGAGCAAAAAATGCAAGAAAAAGAGAAAGAAGAGGCTATTTTAATTCAAGAAGCAAAAAGTGTTATGCAAAAAGTGCAACACGGTTCTTACAATGAAACTATTAAATCTACTACAAGCAATGAAGCCTTAGAATCATTTAAAACCAATGTTAATGCTATGATTAAACAAACCAAAGAAAATTTTAGTAGTATCAATGAAATTTTAAATCAATACACCAATTACAACTATAAAAATGAGTTGCATTTGGAAAATATCGATGAAAAGGGTGAATTAAATCATCTTGTGAACTCTATTACGCAACTAAAAAATGCCATTATTCAAATGCTAACTGAAAATAAAACCAATGGGTTAACACTTCAAAACTCTTCAGGAATTTTACTGCAAAGTGTGGAGACACTTAATTCTTCTTCTTTAAAAGCTCAAAATCATTTAGACCAAACAGCTTATGTTTTACAAAATATTACACAAAATGTTTCTACAACCTCTTCACAAACACAAAGCATGACTGCTTTGGCTATTGAAGTAACCAACTCTGTTAATACGGGGCAAAAACTAGCTCAACAAACCAACAGTGCTATGGATGAAATTAATACTCAAGTAACTTCTATTAATGAAGCCATTAATATTATTGATAAAATTGCATTTCAAACCAATATTTTAAGCCTCAATGCAGCAGTTGAAGCAGCCACGGCTGGGCAGGAAGGAAAAGGGTTTGCCGTAGTTGCTCAAGAAGTGCGAAACTTAGCGGAAAGAAGTACTCAAGCTGCAAAAGAGATAAAAAATTTAGTTCTACACGCTACTACAAAAACCAATGACGGGAAAGCCATTGCTAATGCTATGATTGAGGGGTATGGAAATTTAAATGGCACAATAGATAAAACGATGGAACTTATTAAAAGTGTGGCACTAAGTGCCAAAGAGCAGCAACTAGGCGTTGAGCAAATTAATGACTCTGTTGCATTATTGCACCAACAAATTAATGCCAATTCACAAGTGGCATTGCAAACCAATGAGATTGCCCAAAAAACATCTTCAATTGCCGATACTATTGTGAAAAATGTTTACAAAAAAGTGTTTTAAATGATATTTGAGTATAATATTCAATTATTTTGAAAAAAGGCATTGAATGATTGAGTTAATAAACAAAAAAGAGAATATTCTTGAAGATAACATTGCATTTGTAGAGCAATGGGATTTTAGTAAAGCTAATTTTAACGAGCAAAATCGTATTTTAGCTATTACTCAAGTAGCCTCTATTTGTTATCAATCGCCTAAAGCTTTGGGAAG
Source organism: Arcobacteraceae bacterium (assembly GCA_041672955.1). Classification (GTDB taxonomy): domain Bacteria; phylum Campylobacterota; class Campylobacteria; order Campylobacterales; family Arcobacteraceae; genus Marinarcus. The sequence goes on along the minus strand of JBAYYP010000002.1, from coordinate 61,401 downwards.
TGAAAGTTTGTACAACCGTTTAATGGCTGAAAGTATGGGGCTTCCTAGCTCTTCTTTTGAGTTTGTTCCCGTACTTCTTGACCCAAAGAACGAAAAACATCAAGAAGTTTTAAAAAAAGAGTACTCAAATGCTAAAAAGTTTGGAGAAGTAGTTGAGGGCAATTTACTTTTAACCAATTATAGAGCTTTGGTTTATGATTTTGAAGAAAACCCAAAAGATTATAGCTTTGATATTCGAACTATTTATAATAGCCTTGAAGAGTGTGAGATTATCAAAAAACATTTTAAAGTCTTTTTATACAAAGTAGATTTACCCACAAGAAGCCAAATGGTGAGACACCGAATTTCATGGCAAGAGCTTTCACGAAGATATGTAAGTGGCAAAAGAGTACCTTTTGATTTTTATATTTCACGAAAATTAAAAGAGGTAGAATCAAACAATAAAAGCACTCAAGCACTTATTGATTTATGTGTAGAACACTACTATAAAGCTTTAGAAGATGGTGTTAAACCTCAAGAAGCCAGACGCATTATTCCTCAAGCTGCTTACTCTCAACTTTGGGGAGCATATTTACCAACTCAGTTGGATAACTACTTTAAACTCCGTCTTGATTCTCACGCTCAATGGGAGATTATGCAAACTGCAATTGCTATGAAAGAGCTTGTAGAAAACTAAAGTGAGTGCGCTTCAAATTGCCGATATTATTGGTATCATATCTTTTGCTTTAAGTGGTTTTTTAATTGCTGTTCACTATAAACTCGATATTTTAGGCATTTTTATCTCTTCATTTTTAACAGCATTAGGTGGTGGGATTATTCGTGACACTATTGCTAACAAAACTCCATATGTATTTGATGCCAATTTACCTATTATTTTAGTTATTGGTACGCTTATTTTTTCACTTCTATTTAAGTTGCATAAAATTACCAATTTTGAGGGGAAAACGGCATTTATCATCTCAGATGCCATTGGTTTAAGTTCATTTGCCATTACGGGTTCACTCATTGCCATTGAAGGCAATTTTAACTTTCTAGGTGTCTTAATGCTGGCATTTTTAACAGCTGTGGGCGGTGGAACACTTAGAGATATTTTAATAAATAAAGTGCCTTCTATACTGGTCAGTGAATTTTATGGAACAGTAGCCATAATTGTGGGAGTAATAACCTATATTTTACATTTGTTAGAACAAATTAATCTTTTTAGTTTAACACTTCTGTTTGCTTTTGGGGTGAGCTTAAGGCTTTTAGCTTACTATAGAAAGTGGAATCTTCCTATTCTTTAAGCCTTAATCATTGAGCATATAAATATTACTTTCTATATTAATGGCTTTAGTATCTATATCTTTATTAAAAATAGATGCCCCTAAATAGGTTTCTGAAATTACTTTGTTTCTTCCTTGGTTTTTGGCAACATAAAGGCACTTATCGGCTCGTGAAATGGTTTGTTCAATATTATCTTGGTCAAACTCTTTATGAAATTTTGCTACTCCAAAGGAAGCGGTAAAATTAATGATTTTTGAACCAATATCAATATTTATTTTATGAATTTCTTCTCTAATAACGTCTGCTATATGCGTAGCATTATATAAGTTTGTGTTGTATAGGAAAATTACAAACTCTTCTCCTCCAAATCGAGCAACTACATCTGAATTTCTAACTTGGTTTTTAAGTAAATGTGCCAATTTAATAATAACTTCATCGCCCACATCGTGCCCATAAGAGTCATTGAAATCTTTAAATTTATCAATATCTAAAATAATAACACAAGAGTCTCTTTTCTCTCTTTCTGCTAAAGAAAGAAGTTTTGCGGATTCTTCAAAAAAATATCTTCTGTTATAAGCTCCCGTCATTGGGTCTTTATAGGAGAGTTCTCTTAGTTCATTATTGAGTTTTTCTAACTTTGCATTGCTTTCACATAAAACAGTTTTATCGTAAATAAATAAAGCAACTAATTTTTCTTCTCGTTTATAGGGAGCTATTGTCACATCTTGTTGCATTGAATCATACACTGGGTTTGTAATATTACTGAGTTCAATTTTAATTAAGTATCTGTGTGGATCAACAGAGTAAAAAGAGCTGGTATTAGTAACAAGAACTGATTTTATTTTTCGTTTTAAACGTTTTTCATCAATACTTGGAAAGAGTTCACACAGATTTTTATTCAAAGTTTCTTGAATGCCTAAATGTGTATAAATAGCCATCCATCGATTCCATGCTTTAATGTTTAACTCTTCATCTAAAATAATAATTCCACTATTTATTGTATTAAAAATAATGTCATTTTTTAGGTTGTCCATTAAAAGCCTTTTATATTTTTTGTTCTTGTTTTAGCCAAGTATTTTATTTAATGCTTCAATAATAGTAACTGATTCAAGCTTCTTAATTTTATTTTCTAAGCTTTCAATTGTCTCACTATCTTCAAGTTCAATACTGTTTTGTACTATAAATTTACCTTCATCATACTCTTCATTAACAAAATGTAAGGTACATCCACTTTGTTTATCTTTTGCTTGTATAACCGCTTCATGTACTTTAGTTCCATACATTCCAACTCCCCCATATTTTGGCAACAATGCAGGATGGGAATTAATAATAGCATTGGGGTACGCTTGAAGTAAATTGTTTTCTATTTTTTTCATGTAACCTGAAAGAAAAATAATATCGCATTTATGCTCTTGTAAAAGTTTGGTTATTTTTTCATCTAAATTTTCATTGGGAAAAAGTTTACTGTTAATTATAAAATTTGGAATATTTTTTTGTTGTGCTTTTATAAGTACTTGAGCTTGAGAATTATTAGAAATAACGACTACTACTTGGGCATTGAGTTGTTTTTTTTCACACGCTTTTACAATGGTTTCAAAACCACTTCCATTGTAAGATGATAACACTCCAATTTTTTTCATTACTTTCCTTAATTATTTCCTCTTTTTTAAAATTTCATTATATCACTTTATTCTTTGAGAGTGTGTTATAGCAATGGCAATGGCATCGGTAATATCCAAAGGTTTTATCTCTTGTTTTATTCCTAAAAGTCTTTTTACCATAAAAGCCACTTGTTCTTTGGTGGCTTTTCCATTGCCTGTTACTGCTTTTTTAATTTGTAAAGGGGTGTATTCACTAAAATTTCCAAATTTTTGTAAAACTTTAAGTGAAATTGCTCCTCTAAATTGGGCAAGTTTAATTACTGTTTTTGGATTAAACGCATAAAACATATCTTCAATAGAGACTTCATTAATAACGTGTTTTCCAAAAATTAAATCTAAGCCTTCTGTCATTTCACAAATTTGTTCTTGCAATATTTTTGTTTTTATTTTAATTAACCCAGCTTCTATAAGCTTTATATTGTGTCCATCTTTTTCCAATACTGCATAACCACAATTTATAGTACCTGGATCAATGCCTAAAATTTTTATTGCCAACTTTTTTCCTTAACTTATTCATTCTATTCACATCTATTACTTTAAAGTTATTCACATCTAAAAAGTGCCTTATATTCATACAATTATAATAAAGAGTAACTGAATTTTTTAAATTATTCACATTAAAGAAGCAAAAAAAATTATGTTCTAAATAAATTTATATAACTTTAGATATAATATCTATCAATATTAAAAAAAGAGTTTATTTTATATGACACATCCTGATATTTTATCAATTTTAAAACAAGAAACCACTGCAACTGATTATGATAGATTTTTAAAACAATTAAATTATAAAAAAAATATGTCCGATGAAAACATTGCTGTCTTTGAAGTACCCAATAAATATATAGCTTCTTGGATTAAAACAAAATATTCTACAACTATTCAAAACTGCTTTGAACTTTTAAATGGAAGTAAGCCTAAAATTGAAATCAGATTAACAGGTGAAAAGCCAAAAAGTAAAAGAGAGCTTATTTGTGAATCGGAAAAAAACAGTTCTGCTGAAAGCACCATGCTTAACCCCTCTTATACCTTTGATTCTTTTGTTTTAGGGCCCTCTAATCAGATGGCATATAACGCTTCTTTAGCCGTTTCTAAAAAACCAGGCATTCAATATAATCCTTTGTTTATATATGGGGGAACGGGATTAGGAAAAACACACTTGCTTCAATCTATTGGAAATTATGCCATTGAACAAGGAAAAACTGTTATTTATGTCACTATTGAACAATTTATGAACGATTTTACCTTTTCTATTAAAAATAAGAATATGGAACACTTCCGAAACAAATACAGAAAGTGTGATATACTCTTAATTGATGACATTCAATTTTTAAGCGGAAAAGAGCAGACTCAAGAAGAATTTTTTCACACGTTTAATGAACTTCATAATGCCAAAAAACAAATTGTGATGACATCTGATAGATTACCTTCACAAATTGCAGGGTTAGTAGATAGACTTAAATCACGGTTTGAGTGGGGTTTAACAGCAGATGTTCAAATTCCAGGACTTGAAACTAAAATTGCAATTATTGAAAAAAAATCAGAGCTTAATGGTATTGTTCTTACAAGAGATATTATTAATTACATTGCTACAAATTTAGACAGCTCTATTAGAGAGATTGAAGGGGTGTTAATTCGAATTAATGCCAGTGCTAATTTACTTAATCAAGAGATTAATTTAGAATTAGCTCAAAGCTTACTAAAAGAGCAGATTAAAGAACAAAAAGAGAATATTAAACTACCAGATATTATTTCAATGGTTGCTAGTGAACTCAATATTAAGCCAAGTGATATTAAGTCCAAAAAAAGAACCGCTGCGGTTGCAAATGCAAGAAGAGTGGTTATTTATTTATCACGAGAGTTAACGCACAACTCTATGCCTGATATTGCTAAGTTTTTAGGAATGAAAGATCACAGTTCAATTTCTCATAATATTAAAAAAGCCAATGAGTTAATTGAAAAAGATGAAAACTTTAAATTAATACTTGAAAATTTGAAAAATAAAATTATAAATAAGGAGTGGTAGAAATAAGTTGTAAACACTTATGTGAATAGATGTGAATACTTTCATAAAGTTATTCAAGCTCTTAAACGCTGATAGCATCAAACGTTGGAAACTGTTTTCATCTATTCACATGGTCTACTTCTACTGCTAATAAAATAAATAAATAAAGGGGTAAAAATGAAGTTTGTAATTACAAAAAGTATCATTGATAATGTAATCTCATCTATGCAACCGTTTTTAGAAAAAAAAGATGCAAGTTCCATTACTTCGCACATATATCTAGAAGTTTCTAATAACAACTTAACACTAAAAGCAACTGACTATGAAATTGGTCTAGAAGCACATATACTTGAGTTAACACAAACGGAAGATGGAAAAGCTACCGTAAATGGACAAAACTTACTTAATATAATTAAGCGTTTAAAAGAGAGCGAAATTATATTTGAAGCAGCTAATCACTCTTTAACTATAAAACAGGGAAAGTCAAATTTTAAATTGCCTATGTATGATGCCAATGAGTATCCTAGTTTTCCACAAAGCGAGAATTTAAAACCTTTAAATATTGGTGCAATTAATTTAATAAATGCAATTAAAAAAATTACACCAGCAATTGATAACAACAATCCTAAGTTTGAACTAAATGGAGCGTTGATAGATATTAAAGCAGATAAAATTAATTTTGTAGCAACTGATACAAGAAGATTAGCTATTAGTTACTTGCAAAATATGACCAATGAAGTTAATCAACTAATAATTCCTAAAAAAGCAATTATAGAAATTCAAAAACTTTTCTTAGATGAAATAGAAATTTCTTACGACAACACAAATTTGGTTATTTCAAATAATAAAATTACATTTTTTACAAAATTAATTAATGGTAAGTTTCCTGATTATGAAAGAATAATTCCAAGTTCTTTAAAACACGAATTGTCTTTACCAAAAGCTGTTATGGTTGAATCTATTAAATTAGTTACATCACTGTTTTCAAATATAAAAATTACATTTGCTCCTGATTCAATTATTTTTGAATCTTTAGATGAAGATAGCGAATCAAAAACACAAATTGATATTGATTTAAATATTGAAAACAATTTTTATTTAGCAGTTAATGCTAAATATTTATTAGATTTTTTAAGTATGTCAAATAATGAAAAAATAAAAATTGGGTTTAATGAAGCCAACTTACCATTTTATTTAGAAGATGAAAAATTCTTCACCATTATTATGCCAATCGTTTTAGAAAAATAAAAAAGGAAATCCATGAGTCAAGAATACAATGCAGGTAATATTAAAGTTTTAAAAGGTCTTGAAGCCGTTCGAAAAAGACCCGGAATGTACATTGGTGATACCAACGTTAATGGATTACACCATTTAGTGTATGAAGTTGTGGATAACTCAATAGATGAAGCCATGGCTGGGTTTTGTAAAAACATTAAAATTACTATGACCAAAGACCATTGGATTAAAGTAGAAGATGACGGACGAGGAATTCCTACAGCTATTCACCCTACAGAAAATATCTCTGCTGCAACGGTTGCTTTAACAATTTTACACGCCGGTGGAAAGTTTGATAAAGATACTTATAAAGTTTCAGGTGGACTTCATGGAGTTGGGGTTTCTGTTGTAAATGCTTTAAGTAAAGATCTTAAAATGACAATTTTAAGAGAAGGAAATATTCACTATCAAGAGTTTTCTTGCGGAATTCCAAAATCTCCTTTAGAAATTACGGGTAAAACTAAAAAAACAGGAACTATAATAGAATTTTTAGCGGATGATTCTATTTTTGAAATGAAAGAGTACGATTTTGAAATTTTAAAAAAGCGTTTTAGAGAAGTTGCCTATTTAAACTCATTTATTTCAATTACACTAAAAGATGAAATTAAAAATATAGAAGAAGTTTACCACTTTGAGGGTGGACTTAAACAGTTTGTTGAAGATTTAAATAAAGATACTCCTGTTTCAGATGCAGTTGCTTTTAATGATAAAATTGATGGCGTAGAAGTAGATATTGCAGTTATGTATAACTCTACATATATAGAAAAAACATTGTCTTTTGTTAATAATATTAGAACCATAGATGGTGGAACTCACGAAGCTGGGTTTAAAGCAGGACTTACACGAAGTATTGTTAAATATTTAAATGAAAACGCAGCTGCAAGAGAAAAAGATACAAAAATTACAGGCGATGACGTTCGTGAGGGTTTAATTGCTATTATTTCTGTAAAGGTTCCTGAACCACAATTTGAAGGGCAAACCAAAGGAAAATTAGGAAACTCTTATATTAAACCTATTTGTCAACGATTAACTTCTGAACAACTGGATAAATATTTTGAAGAAAACCCTGCACAAGCAAAAGCCATTATGGAAAAAGCTCTTATGGCAGCACGAGGAAGAGAAGCTGCTAAAAAAGCAAGAGATTTAACTCGTAAAAAAGATGCTATGAGTGTAGGAACACTTCCTGGAAAATTAGCAGAGTGTCAAAGTAAAGACCCAGCTATTAGAGAGTTGTATTTAGTGGAAGGGGATTCAGCGGGTGGTTCTGCTAAACAAGGTAGAGATAGAGTTTATCAAGCTATTTTACCGCTTAAAGGTAAGATTTTAAACGTTGAAAAATCACGACTGGATAAAATTTTAAAATCAGATGAAATCAGAAATGTAATTACAGCACTTGGGTGTGGAATTGGTGAAGATTTTGATGGTGAAAAAGTAAGATACCATAAAGTTATAATTATGACGGATGCCGACGTTGATGGAAGCCATATTCAAACACTTTTATTAACATTTTTCTTTAGATTTTTAAGACCTGTTATTGAAAAAGGGTATTTATATATTGCACAACCACCTTTATACCGATATAAAAAAGGTAAAAATGAAACTTATTTAAAAGACGATGCTGCACTGTCTGGGTTTTTAATTGAAAATGGATTAGAATCATTTACTTTTGAAGGTTTAGGGTATAACGATTTACTCGATTTATTTAAAACAGTTTCAAGATACAGAGGAATGTTAAAGCAATTAGAAAAACGATACTCGTTAGTAGAAGTCTTAAAATACTTAATTGAAAACTCTGACTTAGTTAAATTAGAGTATGCAGAACTTTATGAAGTAGTTAAAACCTTCTTAGAATCTAGAGGGCATAATATTTTGTCAAAAAGTATTAAAGAAGATAGTATTCAACTCTTCGTTCAAACAAAAGCTGGACTAGAAGAGCTAATAATAGACGATAATTTATTTGCCTCTCCATACTTTAGTGAAGCAACTTCTATTTACTCAAAACTTATTGAAAGAGATATTTCAATGTTTGAAGGAAGAGATTTAATTGAAATTTTAGAAGAAGTTGAAAACTTAGCTAAAAAAGGTGCTTATATTCAAAGATATAAAGGTCTAGGGGAAATGAACCCAGAACAGCTATGGGAAACAACGATGACCCCAGAAGCCAGAAGACTATTAAGAGTAACGATTGACGACGCTGAAGTAGCCTCAGATACCTTTACGCTCTTTATGGGTGATGAAGTAGAACCTAGAAGAAACTACATAGAAGCACATGCGAAAGATGTACAACACTTAGACGTATAATCTATAAACTAATTTTTAATTAATTTTTGCGTCGGAGGAGTATTTTTACTGACGCAAGAAATTTGCTTGTGCCTTTTTGGCACAAGTTTTCTCCTTCTTACTTACTTTATGTAGGCTACTTCGTAAAAATACTCCTTCGACTTGAACTTAATTCTTGTGTTTATACTCTCTTTGATAAAACAAACAATTTTTATTTTGCTTCAAATATTTTATTAAGTTCCTTATAAAGGAATTTAAAGTAAAATTTTAAATGAATGTAATCAGTAAAAGAACACTAATCCAGTTTTATGAAAAACATACCAATGCAAAAACACCATTAGAAGTGTGGCATTTAGATGCAAGAAAAGCCAATTGGGAAACACCAGATGATATTAAAAAAATATATGCAAATGCTTCTTTTTTAGAAGATAACAGAGTTATTTTTAATATTAAAGGAAATGATTATCGTCTTGTGGTACATATTGATTACCAAAGAAAAATAGTTAGAGTAAAATTTATTGGTACTCATAGTGAGTATGACAAAATAAATGCAAAGGAAATATAACCATGCAGTTAAAAATTATTAAAAATGAAAAAGAGTATGATGAAGCGTTAAATCGAATTGATGAGCTTATGGAATTAAATCCTGAATTAGGAACAAAACAAAGTGATGAGCTTGAAATTTTAGCATTACTTGTAGAAAAATATGAAGAAAAAAACTGGGTCATATCAACGCCTGACCCAATAGAAGCTATTAAATGCAGAATGGAAGAGATGAATTTAAAGCAAAAAGATTTAATTCCTTATATTGGAAATAAAAGTAAAGTATCGGAACTTTTGAATAAAAAAATATCTTTATCTCTTACTATGATTCGAAGTTTATCAGAGGCTTTGCATATTCCTTTAGAAATATTAGTTAAGCCAACTTTATTTTAATACTCGTTTTGATATTATTATAATCCAAAAACGATAAAGGAATAAAATGTTTGTAAATAGATATGATGAACTCAAACTTTTAGAAGAAGAGTATACCTCCAAAGATTTTAAATTTACCGTGTTATATGGAAGAAGAAGAGTAGGAAAAACTACGCTTATAAAAGAGTATATTAAAAATAAACCCTCCGTTTATTTTCTAGTAACACTTGAAAGTTTAAATATTATAATAAAGCGATTTCAAGATATTTTTGCCGCATTTTTTCAAGATAATTTTTTAAGAGATTTACATTTAAGAGATTTAAAGCAACTCTTTGAGTATATTTCAAATAAATCATTTGATAAAAAGCTAATTATAGTAATTGATGAATTTCAATATTTGAGTAAAATGGACAGTTCTATCCCTTCACAATTTCAATACATTATAGATGAACTGCTTAAAAATAAGAGTATCCATTTGATTTTAAGTGGTTCTATTATTTCAATGATGTATGAACAAACTTTGTCTTACAACTCACCATTATATGGAAGACGCACAACTGCTATTAAGCTTGAAGCCATATCTTTTAAATATTTAAATGAGTTTTTTCCCAATAAAACAGAAATTGAATTAATAGAACTTTATTCTGTATTTTTTGGTGTACCAAAATATTTAGAGATGGTTAAAGATGCCAATAATATTTTTAAAAATATTGAACAAAATATTTTAAACAGTAATTCATATTTGTATAATGAACCTCAATTTATACTCCAAAATGAAGTAAATGAACCCATAACTTATTTTTCTATTTTAGAAACAATAGCCAATGGGGAACATAAAATTGGAAATATTGCAGGAAAATTAAATAAAAATGTACAAAATATTACCTCTTTTATTTCAAAACTTATAGAGTTGGATATTATTTATAAAGATGTGCCAATAACAGAGGAAAATCCACATAAAAGCAAAAAAGGTCTTTATTTTATAAAAGATAACTTTTTTCGATTTTGGTTCGCTTATGTATTGCCTTATAAAAGTCAATTAGAGCTTGGAAATAAAAAGTTTTTATTGGAAAAATTAAAAACCGAATTTCCTAAATTTGTATCAAAAACCTATGAAGATTTAGCTATAAAATATATTTTAAATAATTATAATGTCCTAAAGTGTGGCAGATGGTGGAATAAAACAGAAGAAATAGACGCCGTTGCTGTTTCAACTGAGCATTTAATTGTTGCAGAGTGCAAATACAGTAATAAAAAAGTAGGAGCAGATATTTTAGAAAGTTTAAAACAAAAAGCAACACAGATTGAAACAAATTTACCTATAAAAAAGTATATACTTTTTAGTAAAAGTGGTTTTACGGATGATTTAATAAAATTACAAAGCAGTGAAATTGTACTAATAACACTTTTAGGAAGCAAATAATAAAGTAGCATTATAATAAAAAAAGCTAAGCCGTAAAGACTTAGCTTAAAAAAATTAAAAATTTTTCTATATTTTTAAACTATTAGCAAACTCTTTTCCAAATACAATACACTCATTAATAGCTTCTTCATTGGGTTTCCATGTGAGTTTTAAACCCTCATTAACTAAAGTAAATCCGCTGTTTTCTAATTTTTCGTTTATTTGTTTTGTGGCTTCTCCGCTCCAACCATGTGAACCAAAAGAGGCGGCTTTTTTGTTTTTAAACTCTAAGGATTTGATAAATTCAAAAGTAGCAGCAATGGAAGTTAGAACGCCTTTATTAACCGTGGGTGAGCCTACTAAAATGGCTTTTGATTTAAAGACTTCAGCCATAACATCGTTTTTATCTTTTTTTGATAGATGCATTAACTTTATAATTGTTTTTTCATTTGATTGCTTAATTCCTTCGGCAATGGCTTCTGCCATATCTTTTGTAGATTCCCACATAGTGTCGTAAATAATGGTTATTTGGTCTTCTTGATAATCTTGCGACCACTTTAAATATAACTCTACAATTTGAGTGGGATTGTCTCGCCATAACACACCATGTGAAGGGCAAATTAGATCAATGGGAAGATTTAGTGCTAATATCTCTTGAATTTTTTTAATCACTTTAGGAGCATACGGGGTTAAAATATTGGAGTAGTATTTTAAACACTCTGTAAATAACTCACCTTGATCAACCAAATCATTATAAATAGCAGAGGTTGCATAGTGTTGACCGAAAGCATCGTTACTAAATAAAATATTATCTTGTGTTAAATAACAAGCCATGCTATCTGGCCAATGAAGCAAAGGCATCTCTACAAAAACTAACTCTTTATTTCCTAAACTAAGGGTGTCACCTGTTTTGACAATATTAAAATTCCACTCTTGATGATACTGCCCTTGAAGCGATTTAACGCAGTTTTTTGTGCAGTAAATTGGAGTGTTTGGTATGAGTTTCATCAACTCTGGTAAAGCACCTGTGTGGTCTCTTTCGCCATGGTTTATAACAATATAATCAATTTTGTCTAACTCAATCTCATTTTTAAGATTTCTTATAAAAACTTCAGTAAAAGGAGTATCGACCGTATCTATTAATACATTTTTTTGCTCTTTTATTAAATAAGAGTTATAAGAAGTTCCTTTGTGCGTTGAGTATTTATACCCTTGATAATGCTCTATTTCCCAGTCTATATTGCCTACTAAGTAGGTGTTGTTTTTTATACAAAAAGCCATGTTAATACTTATTCATCAATGGGGTCAAAGTCTTCTTTAGAAACACCACACTCAGGACATACCCAATCTTCGGGTATATCTTCAAAAGCAGTTCCTGGTTCTATTCCTGAATCAATATCGCCAATTTCTGGGTCGTAGATATAATCACACACCGTACAAATATATTTTTTCATCATAAACTCCTTGTAAATTTTTATAGTAAATAGTAGCTTAAATCAATATATACTTAACTTAATGAATTTTTTAATAATCGACACTTTTACATCTTGACATAAAGTATCCCTTAAGATACAGTATTTATATATAGTAAAGCAAATGAGATTTTAAAGGAGCTTAATAATGAGTAAATTAGAAGTTACCAATTTTGATATAGCACAATATATAGACAATAAAGAAGTAATAGCAGAGTATCTTTCTCAAATATTAGCAGATGGAGATATGGATGAATTACTTGAAGCTCTTGGCAATATTGCAAAAGCTAAAGGTATGAGCCAAATAGCTAGTGAAACTGGGCTTGGAAGAGAAAGCTTATATAAAACTTTTCATAAAGGTACTAAACCAAAATTTGACACTATTATGAAGATAATACAATCTTTTGGTGTAAGAATACAAGTATCTGCATAGAATAATTAGATTTTATAAATAGTTGTCTTGACATATTGGGGTAGTGTAATTTGCCAATGCTCTGATGGCAACTCTTTGGTTTTGTCCTCCTGAAAGCTGTGAGGGCATAGCTAGTTTTTCTGGGTCAGTCGCTACCCTCCCGAAAGTTCAGGAAATAACAATTGATAAAGCTCCTTTGTAGTAGCCAAAACTATATTCAATAAAGCTAAATTAAATTCAGAAGTTGATATACTTTTTTCTGAAATAATAATAAAGAGTTATGCATGAAATCAGTCGAAAATAGAATACTTTATACAATATATGGACATGGAAAGGGTTACGCTTTTTCAACAAGTGATTTCATAAAAGACTTCCCTACAAATAGCATTGATAAAGCCTTATCAATTCTTGCCAAGAAGGGTAAAATAAGAAGAGTTGCTAGAGGATTATATGATTATCCAAAATACAGTGATTTTTTACAAATGCAACTAGGTCCTGATATTGAACAAGTAGCGTTTGCAATTGCAAGAAAATTTAATTGGCAAATTGAAATAAGTGGCAATAGTGCTTTAAACATTTTAGATTTAAGCACTCAAGTTCCAGGTACTTATCTTTATCTTAGCAATGGGCCCAATAGAAAATATACTATTAATGAAAATATAACTATTGAGTATAAAAAATCTGCATTAAAAAATATTGGATTTAAATATAAAGAAAGCTCTTTAATTGTTCAAGCCTTAAGAGCTTTAGGTAAAGAGCATGTTACACAAGAAGTTACTTCAAAAATTCAAACTCAAATAAGTGAAAAGTTGTATGATAAAATTTTAGTAGATACTAAAACTACAACCGCATGGATATATGAAATTATTAAACAAATATTTAAAAGAAGTGAATCAAATGAATAAAGTAGCAAATTTAGCAAAAGAACAAAGAAGTGAATTATTTACTCAAAGTGCTTTAAAAATGAGTACTACTAAAGCAATTATAGAAAAAGATTTCTGGGTTGTTTGGGTATTAGATAAAATCTTTGCAGATTCAAGATTAAATAAAATTCTTATGTTTAAAGGTGGAACATCACTATCTAAAGTATTTAATCTTATTGGAAGATTTTCAGAAGATATTGATTTAATTCTTGATTGGACAGAAATTACAAAAATTGATTTAACAAAAACTGCTGCTTCAAAAAGTCAACAAGTAAAATTAAATGAAACAATCAATAATGATGCTAAGGTGTATATAAAAGAACAACTTTTACCAATACTAAAAGAAATTTTATCTTCCCAATGTGTTTGTGTAATTGATGAAACTAATGAATACAATATAGAAGTAACATATCCTTCAACTTTTAAAGATAGGTATTTAAGACCTCAAATACTATTAGAAATTGGTCCTCTTGCATCTTGGCTTCCATCTGATTCTTTTACTATAAGCTCTTATGCATCAAGCTGTTTTCCAAAGGTTTTTGAACAAGTTTTTGTGAAAGTAAATGCGATTATTGCCAAAAGAACATTTTGGGAGAAAGCCACTATATTGCATCAAGAAACAAATCGTGAAGAAAATAAATTATTGCCACCTAGATATTCAAGACACTATTATGATTTAGCATTAATGGCTAGAAGCGAAGTAAAAGATGAAGCATTAAATGATTTTACACTTTTAGCTCAAGTTGTTGATTTTAAAAATAAGTTTTATCCTTCAACTTGGGCAAAGTTTGATGATGCAAAAAAGGGAACAATTAAACTTGTACCATCAATATATAGATTCGCTACTTTAAAAAATGATTATAAAGAGATGCAAGATATGATATTTGATAAAAAATTATCATTTGAAGAAATAATTGATACTCTTCAAGAGCTTGAAGATGAAATAAATTCATAGGAAACATTTTGAGTGGATTAATGTGTCTAAGTTTAAGTCACCTCTGCACAATGTAGTGAGCCAACTTAACGACTTTTTTATAAAATTATTAAAAGAAGCTATTAAACTAAAGTAGCATCTTTTACAACATCCATTGAAACGACTTTTTTATTTTCAATTTTAAGTATTCTGTCACACAAAGGAAGCATGGCTTCATCGTGAGTTACCATAATTACGGCTACATTTTGTTCAACGGCTATTTTTTTAAGCATTTGCACTACGCTTATTGAGCGTTCTGTGTCAAGTGCTGCGGTTGGTTCATCGGCTAATATTATTTTGGGTTTATTTGCCAATGCTCTAGCAATGGCAACTCTTTGGTTTTGTCCTCCTGAAAGTTGTGAGGGCTTGGAGTGTGCTTTTTCAGGTATATCAAAATAGTTTAAAAGCTCCATGGCAAACTTTTCTGACTCTTCTTTTGACTGCCCATTAGTTTGAGGTAAAAGTGTAATATTTTCTATAATATTTAAAAAAGGAATTAAATAATGAGCTTGAAAAATAAACCCAATTTTCTCTCTTCTTATAGCTCTTGTGTCGTTATTTAACCACTTATTATCATAAACTTTTTCATCTCCTAGCCAAATGGTTCCACTTGTTGGTTCTTCTACGCAACCTATCATCATAAGTAAAGTGGTTTTACCAGCACCACTAGGAGCTATTAAAGCAATTAATTCGCCTTTATTTATAGAAAATGTGGCTCCATTTATAACATTAACCGAACTCTCATCTTTTCCAAAAGTTTTTACTAAATTCTCAACACGAATAGCTTGTTGGCTCATTTTATCCTCCTATTGCAGATGATGGGTCTGCACTTATGACTTTTTTTACCCCAATAAAAGAAGATAATATTGAAGCTATGATTACTACTATAAAAAGCATCCATGCATCTGGAATTTCTAGGACAACTCTTTTTGGAAACTTGTCATAAACAAGATGCGAAAAAATATTTCCCGATATAAATGCTAAAATACCCAAAAGTAAAGTCTCATTAACAATCATTTTTATAATCACACTGTTGGGGATGCCTATTAGTTTCATAATAGATATCTCTTTCATTTTCTCTAAAGTCATGGTGTAGATAATAAGGGCTATTATAATTGTTGAAACCAAAATAAGAATAGCGGTAAAAAGACCTATTTGTTTGGCTGACCTTTCAATAAGATTTTTGGTTAAAATATCCATTTGCTCTTTTTTAGTATAAACGCTTTTATGTTTCCATTGCTTAATATTATTAGCCACTTCTTCTACATTGTAACCCTCTTTTAGTGTTGCTACTATAGCATTTACCATGGTCACATCACTGTTTTTTATACCTCGTTCTCGGTCACTTCTAATACGATTATTGGAGTATGAAAATTGAAGTTTTTGTGCATCTTTTAAACTAATGTAGATTAAAATATCTCCGCTTGAAGAGACGGTTTTTTCAGTTATCCCTACAACTTCATAGCTGTCATTATCTAACATTATTTTATCATTTAACTTAAATCCTGTCTCTTTTGAAACTACCATTTGGTAGTGGTCTTGAGTGAGTTTAGCTCCTTTTATAATTCTGTTTTCATTTATGGGATTTATTTCACCAAAAGGGTCATAACCTACTGCCATAACACGAATAGGCATAGGGTTTTTAGGAAGTTGTATATTTTGAAAAGTTATGGCTTCGCTTTGTTTTACGCCATTTATAATACGAATAGAGTCTTTTAAATCTTCATGCACTCTTGATGACTCTGCAAATGGTCCCATACTATTTTCTTGAACAACCCATAAATCGGCATTAATATCGTTTATTAAAATTTCAGCATCGACTACCATTCCACGATATACGCCTATCATAATAAGAACCATTCCAAGAAGCATACCAACGCCCATGGCAGTTACTAAAAACTTACCAAGGGAGTGCGTAATATCTTTTCGTGCTAGATTAATCAAAGGTGAATCCTCATTCCTTCGCTTAAAGGTTTTTTGCTGATATTTGGAATTAAAATAGTGTTATCTTTGCTAATTCCCTCTTTAATTGCAGCTTCATTTTCACCTTTTGCTTCAATAATTAATGGTTTAAAATAGGCTCTGTTTTCTTCTAAAATCCAAACTCCCTCTTTTTTATCTTTAAAAACAAGTGTATTAAGAGGAACTTTAAGGGCATTGTTTAGAGTCTTAACATCAATAGTTACTCGTGCTTGTTCATTAATATAAAATGGAATTGGCAACTCATCAAATACGATATTTACTTCTCTTTCTTGCGTTATAATATCGCTTTGTGCAACAACTCTTTTTACTTTGGCTTCAAAGATTTTGTCATTTTGTGAACGAAGCTTTATATAAGCTTTTTGCCCAACTTGTATATTGCTGCTTATTCTTTCATCTATAAAAGCCCTTACCCAAACAGTTTTTTCATCTACAATTTTTAAAATAGGCGTAGAAGGTAGAACACTTTGAGCTACTTGTGCCTCTTTTGCTATTACATAGCCATCAACTGGGGCAAAAATCTCAAAACGAGAGAGTTTAGTAATAAGCAAATCAACATTTTTTTGCGTACTCAAAACTTCAATTTTACTTGATTCAATGCGTGCATTGGTTGCTTTTAATTGTGCGTTTGTAGCGTCTAAATCTACTTTTACTTTATCATATTCCGATTGTGAAACAAAAGATTGTTTAAGCAAGTTTTCATATCGTGTAAAGGTTATTTGTGCGAGCTTTTTTTGTGCGAATAAACTTTCACTCTCTTTTTGTAAAGCATTAAGTTCAGATTTTGCTTTTTTAACATTTAATTGCATCTGTTCTAGTTGTTCTGGCATATCTACTGGGTCAATGGTAGCAAGTAAATCGCCTTTTTTTACCCATTGCCCTTCATCGCTTAAAATAGAGACTATTTTGCCACCTGTTTGTGCGTTAATCAAATAGATATCTTTAGCACTTACATTACCAATTCCAAACACTTTTATTGACAAATCACCAACAGTGGGAAGAATCGTTTTGTAGGTTGTTTTTACCACATAAACTTTATTATAAAAAAGAGATACTCCCACAATTATAAGAATGGCACTAATAGTATATTTAATTTTTTTACTCATTACATTTTTCCTTTTAAATAATCAATTTGGTCAATAGCTATGCTTTTGGTGTAATATGCTTCAAGCAGTCCTAGCTGGGCGTTTAAAATTAAAGATTGGGCATCTAAAAGTTCTATATAAGTAGAGACTCCCTCTTTATAGCGACCATCTAAAACATCTTTGGTATCATTAGCCCAAACAAGTTGAGCTTGTTTTGAAGCAATTGTGTTATCGTATTGAGCAATATTTGTAAGTAAATTTACTAACTCCTCTTTTATAGATAATATTTTAGAAGCATGCTCTTTTTTTGCCACTTGAATAGCTATTCGTGCTTTTTGAGCTTCGGCTTGGATTTTTCCTCCACTGTAAAGTGGAATATCAAGTACAATGCCAACAGTAGAAGAGTTATAAGCGTTTAGTGTGTCAAAATGTCTGTATGAAGCAACGGCATCGAGTGAACCGTAGAAAGACGCTTTTGCCGATTTATATAAAAGCTCATTTTTATCTATTATTAAAGCATTTATTTTCAGTTGAGAGTTATTGGCTAAAATCTCCTCTTGCTCTAAATCTTCTTGTAAAAAGTAAGTTTTTTTTATAATATTGGTTTCAAAAGTAGTATTCTCTTCTATTTTCTCACCCATATATAAAGACAAAGAGTTTTTTACTTTATCAAAAGAAGCTTGAGAAATAGCAAGATTTTCTTGTGAAAGTAAAGATTCATATAAAAAACGGCTTGAGTCTGCTTTAGTTTTAAGCCCTTGAGCAACCAACGCTTTTGCTTGTTCATAATAGGCTTTTTTAGACTCCAAATCTTTTTTACGCACCTGTATTGCCTCTTTTTGAACCACTAAAAGTTTGTACAAAGATTTTATTTTATATACCATAAGAGCTTGCATATCTTCAAGTGAAAGTTCTGCTATATTTTCATCTATTTTAAACGCATCTACTTTGGAAGAAGTTTTTTCAAAATCCCAAATTTTTTGTTTTAAAGTAGCACCCACATTCCAACCATCTTTTTCAACAGTATTAAACACACCATTTAAAGAGCTTACTTGTGTTTGCGTAAAATCATACTCTGCTTCTATATTTATTTGAGGTAAAAAATCTGCAAATGCTGCATCGTAACTCTTTTTTGATTGTTGGGTTTTTAAAATAAAAGATTGAATATCTGGGTTGTTTAAAAGAGTTTTTTCTATGCTTTGATCTAAGCTAAGCGTCTGTGCGAAGCTACAAGAAAAGAGTAAGCTTAAAACCAATACGCTTTTTTTCATGGGTTACTTCCTTTATCTAAATAATAGCGTTATCATACTCTTTTCGTGTTAGCACAATGTTAGAAGTAAAGGGTTATTTTTTAAAGTCCAAGCTAAAACAGTTACTTGTTTCATCAAAACTGGTTTTAATGCTTATATTCATAGCATCACATAAGCGTTTTACAATATCTAATCCTATGCCGCTGCTATTTTGTTCGCTGTAGTTTCTGGTGAAAATTTTATCGGTTTCATCAATTTCAACACCGCTATTTTTAATATGTAATATTTTATTTTGCTCATAAATATTTACATAACCCTTAGGGCGGTTATATTTACACGCATTGGAAATAATATTGTGCAAAACCTCTTTTAACGCATTGGGATTGGTTTGCACTATAAAAGGGGTTTTAGTAATATTAAAAGCAATAGCAGGGTAGCTGGGTTCATGAAGTAAAACCACATCTTTTACTACTTCAAAAACATCTACAGGTTCAGTTTGGAAAGTTTTCTTTTCAAGTAAAACGGTTAAATTTTCATGCAGTTGCGTAACAGTATCTATGCTTTTATTTAATCTTTCAAGAGCTTTACTCTTTTTAACATCGGGATTTTTTTCAAGTAACTTAATATTTAACTTCATAGCAGTAACGGGAGTATTTAAGTCATGAATTAAATCTTTAGCAAATTTATCTAAAGTTTCAATACTCTCTTTTAAGGGTTTCAAAGAGTTTTTTGCCAAATAAAAACTAAGCGTTGCAAATATAAACAGCAATGCCAGTTGTATTTTTATAACTCTTAATCGCAACTCATGAACTTTTGTTTCAAAACCATTGCTTGATTTAAAGACTTGTAAATAGGGTTCGTGGTTATTTGTGGGGATTAGTTTAGTAAACTCATTGTTGATTTTTTCAAAGTTTCTAATATCAATATATTCATTGTTTGTATCTACAAAGGTATGGCGGAATTCATTGGTGTATTTTTGGGTACTGTCACCTATTTTAATATATCTTGCGTAGGTAATTAAAGAAAACTCTTCGGCTTTTAAATACTCTTCATTCATTTGTTGAAAATAGAAAAATCCAGAAGCTAAAATAAGCAAAGCCACACTAAAAAAGTAGGTGATAAAAAACTTAAAAAAAGCATTTCTTTCATGATGATGCAAAGCGGTATCCTATGCCTTTTATAGTGGCAATTGGTAGTCCAATTTTACGCAAATTGTTAATATGAACACGAAGCGCACCATCGCTCATCTCTTTATAATCTCCTAAATAATCAAGCAAATACTCTTTTTGTAGCGTGGTGTTAATATTTTTGAAAAAAAGTAATACTAGTTTTAACTCATAAGGGGTTAATGCAATAAACAAATCTAGCTTATAAAGCTCATTTTTTTCTATAATAAAACAAAAATCACCCACACAAAGCTCATTGCTATAAGTGTGATACTGTTTTTTCAAAAGCACATGTATTCGAATAAGCAGTTCATCTACATCGAAAGGTTTTTTAATATAATCATCGGCACCTACATCAAACCCTTTTGCTAAAGAAGCAATGTCATTAAGTGCTGTTAGAAATATTGCAGGAGTTTTGTCGCCACTTTCTCTTAAACTTTTCAACAGTTCAAAACCATTAAATAAAGGGACATTAACATCGAGTAAAAAGAGGTCAAACTTTTGTAAAAAGGTTTCGTTGAGTGCCTCTTGTGAATTGCTCACATGTACAATATCAAAATTTTCACTTTGTAAAAGCTCTATGAGTGATTCTGCTAAAACGGCATCGTCTTCTAGTAATAGTAATTTTGTCATATAAAATAATAGCCAAATTAACTCTAGTATTGCGTATTGGTTTCAATAAAATCATAGAGTAAAATGCTAAAATGGCTCAATTTAAAATAAAAGCAACAACAGTTATAGGGGATAAAAAAGCAAAATGGCAAAAAATAATTATGGCACAACACTTTGGGGGAATGAATTTTTACAAGCCATAGAAGAACAAACCGATTCAGGAAGATTAAGCCGTGGAAAAAATTACGCAAACACGGGAAAAGTTTTTGATGTAAACTTAGAAGCCAACCATATTAAGGCAAAAGTAAAAGGAAACTCCTCTCCTTTTTATAAAACAAGCCTTCATTTCACGCCCTTTATAAAAGGTGATAGTAAATTTATAATTGAACATATTAACGCCAATCCTCTTCTTTTAGCCGATATTATGAACTCGAAACTCTCAAACGAACTTTTGGAATTTTTAAAAGAGAATGAGATTGATCTTTTTAGTGGGTTTGATATGAATTGCAACTGCTACGATTTTTATGGAGATTATGCGTGTAAACATATTGCTGGGCTTTATTTTATGCTGGTTAATGAAATTGACAAAAATCCGTTTATTCTTTTTTCATTAAGAGGCTTAGATTTAATAGAGCATTTTAATATAAAAAAAGATTTAGAGGTACCTTACCCCATAGAAATAGAGTTTTTAGATGTTAAAGATGAAACTAAAAATGAGATAAATAAAGAAGAGACTTTTTTTAAAATGGTAGAGTTTACAAATGTAAAAGAGTTTATTCTTTCACTTTTAGATGAAAACCCTACATTTGCAACAATAAGTTATAAAACAGTTTTAGATGAGTTTTATAAAAAAACAACCAAAGAGTTGCCTTTAGTAATTAGCCCCATTTTTAATGAAGAAATAGATAAATGCCAAAGAGTTTTACAAGAAGCGCATATTTCATTTAGAACGACTAGTGATATTAGTGAAGCAAAGTTTCATATTAACTCTTCTTTATTTGAAAATGAAGAGATTTTAGAACTCTTTAGCCCCTATGCAGACAAAATTTCAAAAAAAAGTGTAACTCTAAACCCAACGCAACTGTTTAATCTCTTTATCTCTTTTGAAAATGAAAAGGGAAGCAGTGAGTATGAGTATCTTTTTTATACCTTTAGAGTGGCGTATATTTTGCTTTATAACAGTGCTTTTATTCCGTGTGTGTATGAGAGTAAAAAGCAGTTGCAAATTTTTTATAAACCGCTGACATCGCTTGAAAAAGTGGCTGTTCAGCTTGAGTATTTGGAAAAAATAGCTCCTGTTATGGCTTTTTTTGATGCTAAAACTTTAACACCAAAATCACAAACGCAACTGCTTTTAAGTGCAATATTGACCGATTTTGTTCCGCACCTAAAATTTATGCACAAAGCGCAAAAAAATAATCCACCTAAAATATCGTATAGCTTTTTCCAAGGTACAAAGTATAAAATGAATAGGTTTGAAGATGAAAATTTGGCTTATAGTATTAAAAACTACTTTGCAATATTTGAGCTTATAAAAAGCGATTACACCTACAAACTGCTTATTGATAAACCTGAAAAAAACTATGAAGTAAAACTAATGGTGCAAGAAAAAACAACTCAAAAAGAGCTTTTATTAAACAACAGTTTAGAAGTGTTTAATAAAATGCAAATTGTTAAGTTTGTTTCGTTTATAAAAGAGTTTATGCCCACTATTACGCAACTGCTTCAAAACAGCAGTTTAACGCTTTCAAAAGAGACATTAGAGGAGTTTCTTTTAAAAACAGCAACGCTTTTAACAAATTTAGGTGTGCTAATTATCTTGCCAAAGGAGCTTAAAAATCTTCTTAAACCAAAACTTTCGTTGAGTGTAAAGTCATCAAGCAAGAGCTTAAAGTCGTTTTTCACACTGGATAAAATGCTGCAATATGATTGGCAATTAGCCATTGGAGATGAGCAAATTAGTATTGAAGAGTTTAACGAACTCTTAAGTAGCGGAAAAGAGTTAATAGAGTTTAAAGGCAACTTCGTACTAATAAGCCCAGAAGAAGCCAAAGCCATATTTGCACAAATTAATAAAAAAACAAAACTCAATTCGTTCGATATTTTACAAGCAAAACTCAACAATGAAGCGCACTTTAGTATAGATTTAGATGAGTTCTTTGAAAAAATCTTGACTCCTTTAACGATAAGCGTTCCCAAAAGTTTACAAGCTAATTTAAGAGAGTATCAGCAAAGAGGTTTCGAGTGGAATATTCACAACCTTTTACACGGGTTTGGAACCATTTTAGCAGATGATATGGGGCTTGGAAAAACTATTCAAGCCATTGCAACCTTGCTTTATTTAACTGAAAATAAGCATATAAAAAACAAAATTTTAATTGTTGTTCCTACAACGCTTTTAAACAATTGGGAAAAAGAGCTTGATAAATTTGCCCCAACATTAAGCTATTTTTCCTATTATGGAACCAATAGAGTTATGCAAGAAGCCGATATAATAATTAGCACTTACGATATTGTAAGACTCGATATTGAGCTGTTTAAAGCCAAAAAAATAGATTGTCTAATAATTGATGAAGCTCAAAAAATCAAAAACCCCGATACCGCAATTTCAAAAAGTATAAAGATGCTTAAGGCTAAATATAAAATAGCACTAAGTGGTACGCCTGTTGAGAATAATTTAAGTGAATTGTGGAGTATTTTTGATTTTGCCTTGCCTAAATATTTAAAGTCATTAAAAGAATTTGTAAATAATTATGCAAAAGATATAGAGATTAACCAAGACAGACAAAAAATAGAGCAACTCAAAAAAATAACCGCTCCTTTTATGTTAAGACGATTAAAATCTGATAAAAATATTATTAGTGATTTGCCCGATAAAATAGTTATTGATGAATATGCCACTATGAGCAAAGAACAAGCCAGTTTGTACCAAAATGTGGTAGATGACACTATGAAACAACTCAATGAAAAAGATGCTAAAGGGCTTATTTTTAAACTCATCATTGCACTTAAACAAATATGCAACCACCCCAGAAATTTTGATAAAGTAAGCCCAAATAACATAGAACTCTCAGGAAAAACCCAACTGCTTATGACTCTTTTAGACAATATTATAATAAAAGATGAAAAAGTGCTTATTTTTACCCAATATGTAGAGATGGGAAATATGTTAGTAGAACTTATACAAAAAGAGTTGTTAACTACACCTCTGTTTTTAAAAGGTGATATGAGCAAAAAACAAAGAGATGAAACAGTAGAGATGTTTCAAACAGATAATCGCTATAAAATATTTATTTTATCACTCAAAGCAGGGGGAGTAGGGCTAAATTTAACAGCGGCTAACCATGTTATTCACTATGATTTATGGTTCAATCCAGCAGTAGAAAACCAAGCAACCGACAGAGCTTTTAGAATAGGGCAAAATAAAAAAGTAACCGTACATAGGTTTATTACAAAAAATAGTTTTGAAGAGAAAATAGACAAAATGATAAAAGCCAAACAAGAACTTTGCGATTTAAGTGTAAATATTGGTGAAAATTGGCTTAAAAATTTAGATAAAGAGGAGTTGAAGAGCATTTTTAGTTAATTTACTTTATTAAATAGGTGTATAAAAATGTATATGCTAAATGGACTTTTTGACTTAAACAAGTTTAAGTTTCCGAATGTTTTCTTTGAAGATGAGTTTTTATTGAATTTAGTTACAATAAATTATTATTTTTAGGAGTTTTTATGAAAAAATTAGAGTTATGGCACAATATATCTTGTTCAAAATCCAACAGTGCAAATGATTTTTTACAAGATAATAATGTTCAAATTAGTAGAAGAGATTATCTTTTAAATCCCCCTTCAAAGCAAGAGTTAAAAGAGTTATTAGTGAAATTAGATATTTCAATATTTGATCTAATACGAACGGGTGAAACCGTTTATAAAGAGTTAAAATTAGAAGATATTAAAAATGAAGATTTACTTCTTGAAAAAGTAGTGCAAAACCCTATTTTAATACAAAGACCAATTTTAGTCGGTGAAAAAAGAGCTTTTATAGTTAGACCACCTCTAAAAATAGAAGAAATTATTAATAAACTCTAAAAAAATTACAAATTGCAATAAAATGGTACTTGCTTTTAAAATTATTTTATAATAGCTCTAACTTTTGAAAAAAGGAAGAGTATGAGAATATGTGCTATTGAACTTAAAGCCAATAATATTATTTTAGTTGTTTTAAATAGTGGTGAGTATGTAGATTTGAAAATCAAAAAAATAACACTAGAAGATGATGAAAAGCAAGAAGACATTCGCCAATTTTGCAATGAGTTTTTGCATTTTTTAGAAGAGCAAAACATTGAAAAAATAGTTGTTAAAAAACGAGCAAAAAAAGGCACCTTTGCAGGTGGAGCTGTTACTTTTAAAATGGAGGGATTAATTCAACTTAATCCTCATTGCAGCGTTGAATTAGTTTCAAGTGCAACGGTTAATGCATTTAATAAAAAAAACAGTGTGGATTTCCCTAAAAGTTTAAATAAGTATCAAGAACAAGCCTATCTTACTGGTTTGTGTTTGATAGCAAAATAATTTACAACCCTTAAAAGAGTTGTAAATTATTACTCTTTAAAAAGCTTATAAATGGAACTGAAGTCCTCTTTGCCTTCTCCTCGCATTTTCATTTTAGAAAAAAGTTCTTTTGGTATTGCAGCACTATATAATGGGCGTTTTAAACTGTAAGCTAAATCTTGTAAACAGTGTAAATCTTTATTGATGGCATCGTTTGAAAAATGAGGTGAAAAATCTTCATCTATGAGTTTTTGCTTTTTAGCATTTAAAACAAGCGATTGTCCACCGCCTACCCCTAAAATATCTAAGAGTGTTGTTTTTTCAATATCACACGCTTCTCCTAATGCTGTACATTCAGCAATTGTTGCCATAAATGAACCTAAGCAAAGATTATTTATAAGCTTCATTTTAGAAGCACTTGAAGGTGTGGGTAGGTGAAAAATTTCTTTTCCAAATTTTTCTAGATATGGCCTTGCTAAATCAAAGACCTCTTTTTCACCCGAAGCTACAATGGTAACTAACCCATTTAACGCAGGGGCAACGCTTCCAAATACAGGTGCTTCTAAATAGTTTGCCCCTTTTTCTTTTAAAATAGCGTGAAAAGTTAGAACCTCTTCATAGTGGTGTGTGGTTAAGTCTATGAGTGTTTTATTTTTTAAATTACCACTTAGAAGTCCGTTTGGCATATTTAAAATATTACTAACAGCACTTGAGTCAAACAGACATATAAAAATGGTGTCGCACACTTCTAACAACTCTTTTGGAGTAGAAACTTGTTTAAAAGCACAATTTTCTTTTTTTGTTCGGTTAAATGCAATAATTTCTTCATTCATTGAAGTCAATCGTGTGGCAATAGCGGTGCCTAAATTTCCTAATCCTATAAATCCAATTGGCATAGTTTTCCTTTAAATAGTTTTTCATTCTTTTTTTGTAAATATAATAAAGAGAGTGTAAAATAGGTTCGCATAATTTTAGGTAAAATATAAAAATCAAAAGTTCTTTGGAACTATTTTAAAAGCCCAACTTCTTTGTAATATTTTTTTGCACCGGTGTGAAGGGGCGCACTTAAACCATCGAGCAATGACCTTTTTGTAATATGTGCATATGCAGGATGAAGTGTTTTAAACTCTTCAAAGTTTTCTAAAATAGCCTGCACAACGCTATAAACAGCTTTGTTGCTTGTATTGGAACTTGTAATTAAAACTGCTTTTACTCCAAATGTAGGAATAGGTTCATCATTTCCTTTGTACAGTCCACCTGGAATATAATCTTGTGCAAAATAAGGGTTTGCTTTTACAAAGGCATCGATTGTTGCTCCAGAAATAGGAAAGATTTTTACATCTACTGCGTTTGAAGTATCTTTAATATTAGCCGCTGGGTGACCCACCATATAAAAGTAGCCATCGAGTTTGTTCTTTTTTATATTATCAGAGATTTCGGCTTCTTCTAAAGCTCCAGAAAATATTAAATCTGATTTTTTAATTCCCAAAATATTAAATAATGCTAATGACGTTGCTTCACTGCCACTACCAGGATTTCCTAAATTAATTCGTTTTCCTTTAACATCCATAATATTATTGATGTTTGCATCTTTTCGTGCAAGAAAAGTAAAAAGTTCAGGATAAATTGCCATAACGGAACGAATCTCTTTAATTCGTTTTCCTTTAAATTGCTCAAGCCCATTGTATGCTTGATACACAACATCACTTTGTACCATAGCAAAATTAAGTTCACCACTATTAATGGTGTTAACATTGTAAACAGAACCATCTGTTGATTCAACAGAACATCTTATTCTTGTCTCTTTTTTATATTGATTAACCAATTGACAAATAGCACCACCCGTTGGATAGTAAGTACCTGTTACCCCACCTGTTCCAATGGTAATAAAGTCAACTGCAAATGCAGAAATACTCAACACCGATACAAAAGCAAAAATTGCTATTTTCTTCATCTGTTTTCCTAAAATATAGTTGTTAATTTTTAGTATACTATTTTTAAATATAACGTATATAAAAGAGACAATAAAGTTACACTATTTTAGGAAAATCTTATTTACGAACGAAATGAAGGGTTATTTTCAAAAAACTCTTCAACTTTGTTTGTATATGCATATATTTTACCGCTTCGTCTTAAAAAAGAGTTCACAATATGGTACCCATGATTTAAAGCAGCTGCAATTGAACCACCTGTGTCAAAAGCAATATCTCCTGCTACATACATGCAGTTAACATTGGTTCTATAATGTTCATCGTACATTGGGTTTCCTGCTCCATCTAAAGCAATTCCACACTTTTTAAGAAAATCAATAGGGGTTGTTCCACCAATGGCATAAATAACTCGGTCATAAACGGTGCTATAACCATCATTGAAATTGACCTTTACTTTTCCTTTTTCATTTTCTAGATCAACAATATCGGTACTAATTCGAAGTCGTAGTTTTTCTTGCCCGTTATACTCTTTTAAAATCACTTCATTTTCAGGATTTAAACGACTAAACTCATTTTTTCTATAAACAAGAGTAACATTATTTCCTTCATCGGCTAATTGATACGCATATTCAGCTGCAGAATTACCACCACCTACTATTAAAACTTTTTCACCTGAAGCACATTTATCTAAATTAAAATTGACAAACTCTTTAAGTGAAGGAGGAATTCTATAGCTTGGTTTATTGGGTTTCCCCATTTTACCAATAGCAATAACCACACCTTTGGCTTTAAAACTCTGAGTTGCTGTGGTAATTAAAAAACAATCTTCCTCTTCACTTCTGATAATGCTTTCAACTTCAGTGTTAAAAGCGGTATCGATTTTTTCTTCATCTAAAAGTTGGTCAAAGAAGTCCAGAGTTGTCTCTTTTGTTCCGTCCATAAATGGGATATTTCCTTCAATATGAACACTTTGCCCTTTCCAGTCTTTATCTACTCTTTTATTATCTTTATAAAACTTTCGAATGGTACTTGAATGGTTATATGCTTTATCGATTAAAATAATGTGCTCAATTCCGTGAACGGCAGCTTCAACAGCTGTTCCAATTCCACCAGGACCTCCCCCAATTATGGCTATATCATAGGTATCCGTATTCATTTTTCTTCCTAAAGTGTGAATTTTTGAAACGAATTATACAATAATTACCTAATTTTCCAAAGTTTTGTGAAACTTTTATATTAAATTTAGATATTTAAATTTCTTAACAAGTGTAAGTATTATTAGGGTAAAATGGCACTTCACAGTACTAAAATAATAAGATTAAAATAAATTAAAAGGTAAAAATAGATGAAATATGGTGAAAAAGAGATTGTAGGGTTTGATATTAATAAAGAAGAGAATTT
Source organism: Arcobacteraceae bacterium (assembly GCA_041672955.1). Lineage (GTDB taxonomy): Bacteria > Campylobacterota > Campylobacteria > Campylobacterales > Arcobacteraceae > Marinarcus. The sequence goes on along the minus strand of JBAYYP010000002.1, from coordinate 32,847 downwards.
TTGGCCAAATGAACATGAAAAAAACTACACTATAAACATTGAACTGCCTGAATTTATGGCAAAATGCCCACGAAGTGGTTATCCTGATTTTGCTACTATTAAAATAGAGTATATCCCAAAAAAGTTAGTGATTGAACTAAAAGCATTGAAATTGTATATTAACTCTTTTATGGTTCGTGAAGTTTCTCATGAAAATTCAGCCAATGAAATATTTGATACTCTTTACAGTAAGTTAGAACCAAAATTCTTAAAAGTAATTGCTGATTTTAAACCGCGTGGCAATGTTCACACGGTAATTGAAATTGATTCAAGTAAGATGTAAGAGAAAACATCTTGGAAAGACTAGTAACCACAAGTGAAGCAGCACAACTGCTTGGATTGTCTTTGCAAGGTGTACACTACCGTATAAAAAATGGGCAACTAAAGTCAATTAAACAAGGGGGAAAAACCTTTGTTTATGTGACTGAATTTTTTCAGCAACAAAATCAACAAGCAAACCCAAAACCAACTCAAGCACAATTTAATCAAGAGAGCTTTAACGAAAGTATTAAGCAGCTTACCGAAGGAAAAGATGAACAAATATCTTTATTAAAACAGAGCATTGGTTTTATTAAAGAACAATATGTAAATGAAGTAAGACGCTTAGAGAAAAACCAAAAGCGTATTATTAAAGTCTTTAATTCTGAAATTAAACTGCTTCAAAGTGCTTTTAACGAAATGCGTTCCATTTATAAACCCCAACTTTTAAGTACTTTACACACCGAACAAAAATACATTTCTATTAATGATTTCTTTCTTTTTTTAAAACAGCACGATAAAAACAATGAGGAGATAAAACTTTTAATTTTAAACCGAATTAAACAAAAAGATTCTCGATTTATTTATAATAAAAAAACCAAAAAAGTTCTTATACAAAACACCGATTACACAGATTTAATCTGACTTAAACAAAAACATTACAAAAACAAAAGCTTGACACTTAATAGTAATTATTAGTATGATTTCATCTGTTGAAGATTCAAGAAGATTTATTTAAAGTAAAAAACTCTTGAAATGTTGTTTCCTCACGCTATATTGAAAAAGCTGGAAATTGAAATTGACTTTAAAAAAAGTTTAAATAATAAAGGAAAAAATATGAAGTTTTTAAAATTAAGTTTAGCATCAATTATTGCATCAACTGGTCTGTTTGCAGGAACATACAATGTTGATTTAGACCATTCACATGTGGGATTCAAAATTAAACATATGATGATTTCAAATGTAAAAGGAAGTTTCGATAAATTTGAAGGCGTTATTGAATATGATGAAGCAACAAAAACATTAAAAGCCATTAATGGTACTATTAATGTAAATTCAATTAATACAGCCAATGAAAAAAGAGATGACCATTTAAGAGCTCCTGACATGTTTGATGCGGTTAAGTATCCTAATATTACATTTGTATTAAAAAGTGTAAAAGGTGATTATGTGTATGGAGATATCACCATTCGTGGCATTACTAAAGAGGTTAAATTGGAGTTAAGTAACAATGGAATTGTTATTGACCCATGGGGAAATCAAAGAGTAGGGATTGCATTAGAGGGAAAAGTAAATAGAAAAGATTTTGAAATTACTTGGAATAAAGTGCTAGAAGCTGGTGGCGTTGCTGTTGGTGATGACGTTAAACTTGAAATTGAACTTGAGGGAATTTTGGCTAAATAAAAGGCATAAAAAAAGAGTACTTAAAAAAAGTACTCTTCTTCAGGGGCTCGAACACACTACTAAAAAAGATGCCTTGCTATGTTCCCATCCTGGGGCGTTGGCTTTAAGAGCAATTGTAAGAGGCTAAAGAAGAGCATTCAAAACACTAAAATGTTTTCAATGATCCTCTTTGTGAGTTGCAATTATAGCTAAGAATTCTTAAACTTTAGATAAACTTTTTGATATAATTTCTAATGACCTATATAACTCTATTTTTTGCTGCATTTATTTCTGCTACACTTTTCCCTATGGGCAGCGAAGCACTGCTTGTTCTTAATATTACTCAAGAGTACAATATTTTTTTACTTCTTTTTTTTGCAACAACTGGAAATGTTTTGGGCTCTTGTATAAATTACTATTTGGGGTTAAAAGGAGAACGATATTTAGAAGAGAAGAAGTACATAAAAAAAGAAAAAATTGCTAAGTATAAAGCTTTTTTTGACAAATATGGCGGCTACTCTTTGCTTTTATCGTGGGTACCACTTATTGGCGACCCCATAACTTTTATAGCAGGGGTTCTAAAATATAAGTTCAGATATTTTTTTATTTTGGTACTTATTGCAAAACTAGGGCGGTATACTCTTTTAGCGTTGGGTGTTGTGTATTTTAAATAATATTAATATTATAAGCTTTAAAAGAAGCAAAAATCGTGTTTCCCACTTCAATATGAAGTTTTTCACAACTTGAGGTGGTTACTTTTGCATAAATAATCTCTTCATTCCCACAATCTATTTTAACATGAGTATTAATACCGTCGTGAGTAATTTTCAAAACAGTGCCTTTTATACGGTTTCTAGCACTATTTTCGTCTTCCATTTTGGTTAGAACAATGTTGCTCGTCTCTATTAAAAAGCTTACATCATCACCAATTTCTAAATCTTTTTCAACTACAAATTTTTTATTTTCTATGGCCGTTAAAAGTTGATTGGATTTGGTTTTAATACCAATTTCATAGGTTTCATCAATATTGTGTTTGCTCTTGATTGCGCCTGATAATTTTGAAAAAACAGGTTCTTCAAACTCATCATCCAGCAAATTAGCATTAAAAGAGTTGCTTAGGGTTTCAAAATAGTTTCTGTATAGCGAAGAGACTTCTTCATACGCCTTTATGAGTTCTTTGGCATAAGCAGTAATAACCGTACCACCACCGCCTTTTCCTCCTGTTATTTTGGTAACAAGTGGCTTATTGGAGAGTTTATTCATAATATCTACACTGTCCCAAGCAGCTTTGTAACTCATTTTCATCTTTTTAGCTGCTTTTGAAATAGAGCCATAAATTTGAATATTTTGTAACAGCTCAACACGTCCTTTTCCAATAAAACCACGGTTGTCTTTTTTTATCCAGACGTTTCCATCTACATCAAATAATTTTTTCATAACGACAATATAACCAATCTTGTTTTAAAAAGAGTTATAAATGGGCATATTTGTGATATTAATAATATTTTAAACCGCACCTTCTTTAAAAAATCGTTTAGCAAATAGAAGTAAGGCAATTCCTCCTAAGACAATAAACGCAGTTAAATACAGTGCGTAATCATAATTCCCGTAGTGTTCAATTAAATAGACACTGTATAAAGGGGCAATAACTTGACCAATTCCATATGAAGTGGTTAATGCCCCCATTAAAACAACGGGATTATCTTTTGCCAATTGTCCGCCTAAGCTCATAAAAAGAGCAACAAGCCCTACAAAAGTTCCACCATAAAAAATACCACTTAACAGATTTAAATAAATATTATTACTAAAAGTTGGAATTAAAATACCAACGCATTGAATGGCAAGAGCTATAATTATAATAGTAACACTTCCATATTTGTGTGCTAAACGCATCCAAATAATACACGATGGAATCCCTGCTAATCCTACAAGAGTCCATGTAATATTTCCGTATCCTTGCAGTCCTGGTAAGTTGTTAATAATATCGGGTAAAAAAGTTCCTTGCACCACAAACCCAACGCCTTCGGTAAAATACGCCATAATAAGTAAAATGACAAACCCACTAAAAATAGAAGTGTCAAATTTATGTTTCACAATATTTTGTTTTACCTCTTTGTCAAATGACAAAATATAGATACTATAAACTGCTAAAAACGAAGCAAATACGGCTAAAACAAACCACGAATCTTGCCAATCTTTTCCAGAACTTAACACATAACGACTAAGCAAATCAGTAATTAAAATAGAAAAACCAATCCCACTAAAATGTATGCCCATAGCTTTGGTTTTGCTCTGCATTTTTAATTTTGTCATAACAATAGCAGAGCCAACTACTAAAGCCATGGCTCCTGCAAACCCAGCAATAATTCTAGCAATAATCCAAAACGTTTCATTGGTACTTAAAGCCAGTACAAAGGTGGTTAAGATAGCTAAAACAAGCCCTATTCGAAATAGAATAACTTTTTGGTTAATGTCTTTAATAAACACCGATAAAATAGAACCGCTTAAGTATCCTGCAAAATTAACAGAGGCTAATATTCCTGCAAAAGTGATAGTTAAATACCCCTCCAACATATTAGGAAGCAAAGAGGTAAATGCAAATCTTGAAACACCCAGACCTACAATAATGGCAAATATTCCTGCAAGTAAAATGGCTGCGTTGTCGTTTCGGTCGAGTAATCTTCGCATTTTAAGCCTTTAAAAATTTTGTGTTATAATATCACTAAACGTTATTGTATGTCAAATAATCAATAATGATAGGTGATATAAGGAGTAATGATGTGGATCTGAATTTATTAAAAGTATTTCTAAGTGTTGCCAATAAAAAAAGCATTTCAAATGCAGCTTTAGAGTTAAAGTGCGCTCAGTCCAATGTTACTTCTCGTATTAAACAACTGGAAAAAATTATGGATGTGACTTTGTTTTACCGAGTCCCCAAAGGAGTTATTTTAACCCAACAAGGTGAAAAGTTCTATCCTAAGGCGTTAGAAATTGTTTACAAAATGGAAGAAGCTATGATGGCATTAACTCAAGATGAACAGATGCATCATCTTAAAGTGGGTTCCACCGAGTGCAATGCAGCGGTTAGAATTTCTCCTTTTTTAATTAAGCTTCACAAAGATTTTCCCAATACTCAGTTAGAACTGTTTACAGGAACAACCAGAAGTATTACAGAGTTAATTTTAGACTATCAAGTAGATATTGCTTTTATAAGTGGGGAGCCTAAAAGCGATAAACTAATAGTTTTGCGTAAAATTGAAGAGGAAATTGCTATTTTAGAACCCAATAATAAGAAATCACCCAATGTAACGCTAACCTTTAAAGAAGGGTGTATTTACGATGAGTTTTTAAAAGATTATCTTAAACGAAAAAATATTCCTGTTGAAAAAAGTCTTTCTTTTGGAAGTTTAGAGACCATTCTTTCGTGCATAAAAGTAGGTATGGGGAAAAGCTTATTGCCTTTGAGTATTGTCAAAAAAATGGGTTACGATAAAGATATTAAAATTACAGTGTTGGATAAGAAAGAGGCGTATATCCCTACTTGTTTGGTGTGCCAAAAAGAGTATGTGCCTAAAATTAGTGAATATTTGAAAAATATGAAGTTATAGATAAGAGCTATTATTTAGCTTTTAAAGTGTGAATAATAACTTTATCTTTTTTTACTTCATAAGAAAAGGTGTGTTTTTGGCAAAACTCTTTGTTGGCTTTTTTGCACATCTTTTCAGCCTTTTTAGCGGCCTCTACTAGGGTTTCAAAAGAGTGTTTCTTTGTCCAGGAATTTTTCTTTTTAGCACAACCGCAAGGCTTTGGAATGGTTATTTTTATCATGATTTGCCTTTGTATAAAAAAATAATTGTAGCATATTCTTTCAATAATGACTTTTAAATAACAAAAAAGTATTAAAAAAGTTTTTATATGTTAGAATTCTTCAGTATTTAGAACTTAATACTTATATCTTTAAAGGAGTGTACTTGAAAAAACAAATTCTATGCTATTACAATACACAAACCGATAAAGAGAGTTTCGATATTTTACAAAGTGTTTTAAATGAATATACCATACAAAGCACCTCTTCTCAAGCCGAAGCAAAAAGTTTATTTAATGCCAACAATTATGAACTTATATTAATTGATTTTACCAAAAATGAGGGCAAAGATTTTTTAAAGTATACCATGAGTAAAAATATTTCACAAAAAGTAATCACAATGAGTGATAACTTTGAGTGCAGCGAATTTTCAGGATGCAACAGTTGCATTGAAACGTATAAACGAAAAAGAGTTTTCAGACCTCTTAATTTAAAAGAGTTAATTGATGTAATTAAAAACTTCGATGAACAAAGTTGCTCTTATATGCACAAATTTAACAATATAATGAACCTTCTTGATAAAATTTTAGAAGATTTTAACCATTTTTTATACGATTCAATAAAAAAACGAATTTATCCTAAAAACAGCGTTTCCGAGTCTGCTCTTATTGAAGAGATTTTAGAAGTAACTGTTTTACTTCAAGACAATCATATTAAATTTCAAGTGGATGAACACTACAATATTAATCTGACTATCTAAAAGTCAAAATTATTTATACATTAAAATTTACTTTTAATTTATCTTAAACTCTATTTATTTCCTCCCAAAATCCTGTCAATTTCTTTGGGGTCTTCATATATTCCAAAACGGTCAATAATAGTTTTACTTGCTTCATTTTGTCCAATAACATGAACTATATAACCCTCACGTCTAAATTTTAAAACCACTTTATCTAACGCATGAACGGCTGAAATATCCCAAAAATGGGCTTTGGTTAAATCAATGATAACCGTTTTTATTGTCTCTTTAAAATCAAAAAATGCTACAAATCTGTCGGCACTGTTAAAGAAAACTTGCCCCACTATTGAATAGGTTTTTGTACTTGAACTTTTCTCATAAGAAGTCGTATGGTATAAAAAGTGGCTAATTTTATTGGCAAAAAAGAGCGAGGCTAATAGCACCCCAGAAAAGACTCCATGTGCTAAATTGTGTGTGTATACCGTAACACATACGGTTGTAAGCATTACTAAATTGGTGGATAAAGGCAAGGTTCTAAGATTTTTAACGCTTTCCCAATTGAATGTTCCAATAGAGACCATAATCATAACAGCAACCAGTGCGGCCATGGGAATAACAGAGATAAGATCACTTAAAAACACCACCATTATAAGCAAAAATATTCCAGCTAATAGCGTTGAAAGTCGTGTTCTTCCTCCTGATTTTATGTTTATAACCGATTGCCCAATCATAGCACACCCAGCCATTCCACCCATAAATCCTGAAGCAATATTGGCAATTCCTTGCCCTGTACACTCACGGTTTTTATCGCTGTTGGTGTCGGTTAATTCATCCACTATGGTAGCTGTCATAAGTGATTCTAAAAGTCCTACTACCGTTAAAGAAAGAGCATATGGCAAAATAATCCAAAGTGTTTCAAGGTTTAAAGGAATATTGGGAATTAAAAAAATAGGCAAAGTATCAGGAAGTTGCCCCATATCTCCAACGGTTCTTACGTCTATTCCTAAAGTTAAAACAAGCAGTGTAAGTACTACGATGGTAACCAAAGGTGAGGGTACCATGGTTCCAATTTTTGGAATATAAGGAAACAAATAAATAATGGCTAAACCAAAAGAAGTCAAGGCATAAACATGCCATGTTACGTTGGTTAGTTCAGGAAGTTGTGCGGCAAAAATAAGAATGGCTAAGGCATTAACAAATCCCACAACCACAGCACGAGGAACAAAACTCATAAAACGACCCAGTTTTAAATACCCTGCAATTATTTGAAATGTACCCGTTAAAACCGTAGCTGCAAGTAAATATTGAAGCCCGTGTTCTTTGACTAACAACACCATTAAAAGTGCCATAGCTCCCGTGGCTGCACTTATCATTCCAGGACGACCACCTACAAATGCAATAACAAAAGCAATACAAAAAGAGGCATAAAGACCCACTTTCGGGTCAACGCCTGCAATAATAGAAAAAGCAATGGCTTCAGGAATAAGAGCAAGTGCTACAACTAACCCCGAAAGTGTGTCGCCTTTTATGTTACTTGCCCACTCCTCTTTTTTGAAATAATGTTTTATCATAATGATTGTTCCTTTAAAAAGGGGCGATTATAGCTAAAAAGTGGTTAAGACATATTTGTTTTTATTTTTAGCTTATCGTTATATAAAATAATATATAATGTAAAGAGTTGAAATTTTCTTATAAAAAAGTTCTTGTGATGAGGAAGTTCAATGAAAATAAGTGCCAGAAATCAGTTATTGGGCAAAGTAGAACTAATCCAAAAGGGAAAAGTGAATTCAGAGGTGTGTGTCAAACTAAAAAGTGGACATATAGTGGCAAGTGTAATTACAAATGATGCAGTAGATGATTTAGAGTTAAAGTCAACAGATAATGTTATTGCTTTTTTCAAATCCAGCTGCGTATTAGTATCTACACAAACTCATTTAAATATTAGTGCTAGAAATCAGTTTAATGGAGTTGTTTCAAATATTCTTGTGGGTGAAATCAATGGATTAATATACATAGATATTGGAAATAACGACACAATTGTTTCAGTAATTACCATGAACTCGATTCGAGCGTTAAATATTAAAATGGGAATAAACGTTACAGCTATTATAAAAGCCAGTGACGTAATGATTGCAAAATAAGGAAAAAAGATGAAAAAATGGATTTTAATACTATTAATGGTACTAGGTACAAGTGCGTTTGCAGGAAAAATTAATATTGCACTAGCTGCAAATGTGAGTTATGCAATTGATGATTTAATTAAAGAGTTTAACAAAACTAACCCAGATACTGAAGTTACAATTACTTTAGGAAGTACAGGAAAATTAACTGCACAAATACAAAATGGAGCACCATATAATATTTTAATGGGTGCAAATATGAAGTTTCCACAAACGTTATATGATGATAAAGTAGCTATTACTGTTCCCGTTGTATATGCACAAGGAAGTTTAGCCATGCTTAGCATTAAAAAATTAGATTTTACAAAAGGTATTGCAGTAGTTACAGAAAAAAATGTTGATAAAATTGCAGTGGCTAATCCAAAAACAGCTCCTTATGGAACAGCTGCAATTGAAGCTTTGAAAAATGCAAAAGTATATGAGCAAATTGAGTCAAAATTGGTTTATGCAGAGTCAATTTCTCAAACAGTAACCTATGCAACAACAGCAACAGATATTGGATTTATTGCAAAATCTTCTTTGTATGACGCCAAGTTATCACAATATAAAGAGAATATTAACTGGGTAGAAGTTGACCCTTCATTATATACGCCAATCGACCAAGGAATTGTTATTATTAACAACTCAGTAGGTAATGAAGAAGTTAAAGCATTTTATGACTTTATTTTAAGCGAACGAGCTAAAAAAATATTTTTAGAATACGGATATTTAGTTAAATGAGTCAAATGGTTGCAACAGTAAAATCAATTGTTAATTACGAGCAAATTAATATTGTAGAGTTTGAGCTTCAAGGCTTTACTCTTAAAATGATGAGTTTGGATTTAAATGAAAAGGTGCAAGTGGGTAAAAGAGTCCAAGTGGGTGTAAAACCCAGTAATATTGCACTGGCAAAAGATTTAACAGGGGAGTTGAGTTTTTCCAATCAACTTAAAGCAACCATTGAAAACATTGATAATGGAGAACTTTTAAGTAGCATTACTTTAAAAATAGGAGAATCTATTTTGGAAAGCATTATTACTAAAAGCTCTTCAAAACGAATGAAATTAGAAAAAAATGAAAACATCATTGTGCTTATTAAAGCCAGTGATGTTTCTATTATGGAAGTGCTAAATGATTGAAACTCTACAAACTTTAGAGTGGCACCCTTTTTTACTCTCTTTTAAACTAGCAGTTATTACCACTTTTATTTTGTTTTCGATATGTTTGCCATTTGCGTGGTACTTATCACAAACAAAATCAAAGTTAAAACCTATTTTAGAAGCAATTACTGCTTTGCCTATTGTTTTACCACCATCTGTTATGGGGTTTTATATTCTTTGGAGTCTTTCTCAAAACTCTGTAATTGGACAATTTTTTAATGATGTTTTTGGAATAAAACTGGTGTTTAATTTTACAAGTTTAGTCATTGGAAGCTGTTTTTACTCTTTACCTTTTATGGTGCAACCTTTACAAAATGGGTTTCAAAGTATCAATAAAAATATGCTTGAAGCCAGTTATGTTGCAGGTAAAAGTAAATATGTAACCATGCTTAGAGTGGCGTTACCCAATATTAAACCAGCCATTATGACAGCTATTATTATAACTTTTGCGCATACAATAGGAGAGTTTGGCGTTATTTTAATGATAGGTGGAAGTATTCCAGGTGAAACTAAAGTAGCTTCCGTTGCTATTTATGAGTTTGTTGAAGTTATGGACTACGCACAAGCCCATATTTACAGTGGAATAATGTTAGTTATGAGTTTTCTAACACTTCTGGGTGTTTATGTTTTTAATAGAAGCCAAAACAATAAATTTATGCGAGTACAGCCATGATTAAAATAGATATTAAAAAACCTCTTCATGGTGCTTTAGGAAGTATGCTGTTAAATATTGATTTAGAGATAAAACAAGGCGACTTTGTAGCACTTTCAGGAGTAAGCGGAAGTGGAAAAACAACACTTTTAAGAATATTAGCAGGATTAGAAGAAGCAACAGGAACACTACAAATACAAAATGAAATATGGCTAAATGAGAAGTTTTCACTCTCACCACAAAAAAGAAAAATAGGATTTGTTTTTCAAGATTATGCACTGTTTCCCAATATGAGCGTGGAGGAGAATTTGCTTTATGTAACTAAAAACAAGCCATTGGCTAAAAAGTTACTGGATATTACGAATTTAACGCAACTAGCAAAACGCTTACCAAACAGTTTAAGTGGAGGACAAAAACAAAGAGTAAGTCTGTGTCGTGCTATGATGAACCAACCTAAACTCCTACTTTTAGATGAACCTTTAAGTGCTTTAGACCCCAGTTTAAGAACAAAACTACAAGGTGAAATCTTAGCGTTACATAAAGAGTTTAACACCACAACAATAATGGTAAGCCACGATCCTAGTGAAATGTACCGATTAAGTAATCGTGTAATTGTATTGGGCAATGGCGAAATAATTGATGATGGAGAAGCAAAAGATGTATTACTTAAAACAAAAGGGAGCCAAAAATTCTCTTTTGAAGGGGAGTTGCTTGATATTGTAAAAGTAGATGTTATAAATATTGCCATAATTTCCATTGGGCAACAGTTGGTTGAAGTAGTAGTAAGCAACCTTGAAGCGAAGAGTTTAAAAATAGGTGAAGTAGTAAATGTAAGTACGAAAGCTTTTACCCCTAATATTGTGCAAAGTTAAGGCAGTTAGTAATTTTATTTAAATAAAAAAAGGATGACAAATGTTCAAAAAAATAGTACTTGGTTTTATGATTTTAACTCTCTCTTTGTGGGCAAATAATCTGAAAATAGCCGTAGGGGCTGGATATAAACAGCCTTTAATGGAAGTCATTAAGGCGTATGAAAAAAATGGCAAAAAAGTAGAAGCGATATTTGGTAATATGAAACAAGTTAGCACACAAGCTACTCAAACCAATATGGCATTAATTATTGGTGACAAAAGTTTTTTAGCTTTAAAAAGCAATTTGAAGTTTAAAGAGTTTGTTACATTAGGAAAAGGTAAAGTAGTTATTGCTTTCCCTAAAGGAAAAGAGATTAAGGAAGTGGAAGATTTACTAAAGCCAACTGTTAAAAGAGTCTCAATGCCACAACCACAAAAGGCAATTTATGGAATTGCAGGAGAAGAGTTTTTAAAAAATGCCAATCTCTATGAGGGTGTAAAAGGAAAACTTCTAGAAGTTGCTACTGTTCCACAAGCCATGACTTATGTAGTTGCAAATGAAGTCGATGCTGCTATTGTAAATTTAACTGCTGCTTTGGCTAATAAAAACAATATCGGAGGGTATATCTTAGTATCAGAAGAGTTCTATAACCCAATAGAAATTGTTGCAGGAAAGCTTGAAGAGTGCAAAGATAAAGAGTGTGAAGAGTTTATGGAATTTTTAGTATCTCCTCTTTCAAAAGAGATATTTAAACAATACGGATTATAACAAAATAGCATGGAAGTTGACTTTACCTCTATTGTCCAACCGCTTTTTTTAAGCATTAAAACAATTGGGGTAAGTGCAATTTTATTTCTTTTATTGGGTGTGCCATTAGCATATTTACTCTCAAAAGAGAGACTGAAATTTAAATGGTTATTAGATACTCTAGTAACCTTGCCTTTAATTTTTCCGCCCATTGCAGTAGGATTTTTTCTTCTTTTGCTTTTAGGGCGAAACAGTTTTATTGGGTCATTTTTACAAAAGTTCGATATAACCATAATTTTTAGCTTTACAGGCATTGTAATTGCCAGTTTTATAGCAGGACTTCCTTTAATGGTAAAGCCTTTGCAAACAAGCATTGAACAGTTTCCAAAAAGTATTAAAGAGGCTTCTTATACCAGTGGAAAAAGTGAGCTGAATACTTTTTTATGGGTAGTTTTGCCAACAATAAAAGACTCCTTGATGATTTCATTGCTAATTGCAACAGCTAGAGCATTAGGGGAAGTAGGTATTACGCTAATGTTAGGAGGCAATATTATTGGAAAAACCGATACAATCTCTTTAGCCATATACAATGCCGTATTTGATGGTGATTATAATTTGGCATTGATTTTAAGTGCAGTTTTAGTGATAGTATCATTGCTTTTTTTTATAGTGTTAAACAGACTTAACAAAAGAAAGAAATTGATATAAATAAAATTTCAATAGAGCTTAACTCTACAATGAAATGCATTTTAGAGTTAAGTTTTATAGCCTACTTAAAAGCTACAAAATTTAAATTAAAAAAAGGATGAACTATGCAAACAAGTGCAAGAAATGAATTAAGAGGAAAAATAGTTGCTGTTGTAAATGGAGCTGTTATGACAGAAGTAAAAATTGAAGTAGCACCTGCTATTATTTTAGGAGCAACTGTAACTAAAGATGGAATGGAGTCTTTAGGTTTAAAAGTAGGCGACAGTGTAACTGCATTAGTTAAAGCATCAAGCGTAATTTTAAGCAAAAAAGAGCTTAAATCAAGTGCAAGAAATAATTTAAAATGCAGTGTAACACAAGTAATAAAAGGTGCTGTTAACTCAGAAGTAAAGCTTACTTTAGGTGAAAACAAACTTTGTGCAGTAGTAACAAACGATGCTATTGAAGATTTAAAAATAGAAGCTTCACAAGAAGCATATGCAATTTTTAAAGCATCAAGTGTAATTTTAGTAGCTTAAGTTAAGTTAAATAGGCAAGTTTTAGCTTGCCTATTTTTTAAATACTCGTTATATAAATATATATATAAAGAAATTGTATATTTAAGAACTTACAAAATAAAAAAGGTTTAAATGCTATTAATTGATGCTAAAAGAATATCTTTTTCATATCAAGAAAAACAGATTTTAAATAATATAGATTTTCAACTTTATCAAGGAGATGTACTCTCTTTGGTGGGGCAAAACGGCTGTGGAAAAACAACTTTGCTGAAAATTCTTTTAGGACTTTTAAAATCAAAAGGCAGTATTACGATTTTGTCGAAACAAATTGAGACATATAGTAATAAAGAGTTAGCAAAACTAATTTCTTATGTTCCTCAAATGCATCAAACTCCCTTTGATTACACGGTATTAGATGTTGTTTTAATGGGAAGGTTAGCTCATATTGGGCTTTTTTCTAATTTCTCTTTAAAAGATAAAAAAACGGCATTGAACTCTTTGGAAGAAATTGGAGTACGGCACTTAATAGATAAAACTTTTTCAAAACTAAGTGGAGGAGAAAAACAGCTTGTTTTAATTGCAAGAGCATTAACGCAAGAAGCAAAAATTATTTTTATGGACGAACCCGTTACTGGGCTTGATTATGGAAATCAGTTAAAGTTATTGAAACTTTTAAAAGAGTTATCTAAAAAAGGGCATACTTTTGTTAAAACAACCCATTATCCAGACCATGCACTGTACGCTTCAAATAAAGTTTTAATGTTAAAAAACGGAAAAATTTTAGATGAAGGAGATATCTATTTAAAACTCACACAACAAAATATAAAAAGTTTATACGATGTTGATGTTGAAATTATCTCAAAAGAGAATGGATACAAATATTGTATTCCTAATGTATAAAAGATTAATATGAAACTAAATATTAAAATATTTTTACTCTTTATGTTCTTAATTGGCTTAATTCATCTCTCTTTTTTTATTGGTAAATACCCGATTAGTTTAAATGAATATGTCCAATTTTTAAAATACTATTTTTTAAATGAAACAACTTTAACAGAGGATAAAATAGAAGTATTAAATAATATTTTCTTTAATGTACGGTTTCCTAGAATTATTACAGCGGTTTTAATAGGCGCATCACTAGGCGTTGCAGGAAGTACTTTTCAAGCTATTTTTGTAAATCCTTTGGTTTCTCCTGGCATTTTGGGTGTTTTGGCAGGTTCTTCATTTGGAGCAGCACTGGGATTAGTATTAAGCTTACCTTGGTTTGGAGTTCAAATTTTAACATTTGTGTTTGGCTTTTGTGCTGTTTTGTTAAGTATTACATTTTTGTTTATTAGTAAAAGACCTAAAAGTACAATTATATTAATACTAGGTGGAATTATAAGCAGTGCTTTGTTTACCTCTTTTTTGGCTATTTTAAAATACTCTTCAGACCCTTATGATGTGCTTCCTACTATTGTATTTTGGCTTATGGGAACACTCTCTTACAGCGATAAAAATACATTAGCTTTGGTATTTGTTCCTATGGTATTTGGTATTGTAATACTTTCCTTTTCATCCAAATATTTAAATGCATTAAGTTTAGGGGATGAAGAGGCAAAATCATTGGGGGTCAATGTTAAATATATCAAAATATACTCTATATTTTTTGCAACTCTTATAAGCTCTTTAACCGTTGTTTTAGCAGGAGTTATTGGTTGGATTGGCTTAATTATTCCTCATATTACACGATTGTTATTTGGAGCAGATAATAAAATTGTAGTTCCTCTTAGTGCCATAATAGGAGGAATTTTTTTATTATCATCAGATATGTTGTCCCGTTCTTTATTTGAATACGAAATTCCTATAGGAATACTAACTTCAATTGTTGGCATATTTATGTTTATTTTTGTCTTTATAAAAGCAAAGCAAACAATATGTTAAAAGAAATTATACGAGGAGGATAGTATCAATAAAATTATAAATAAAGTATAGAAAAAGAAAAAATGTGTGTAAAAAAAACTAAAAGGATTAAAATGAAAAAGTTAAGTTGGATATTAGTAGCAACAGTTGTATTGGCAATTCAAATAAATGCTAGAACAATTACGGATATGGCAAATAGAACAGTCACAATAGATGAAAAAATAAGTAAAGTAGCTACAGTTGGATCTATTCCTGTTATTAACTCATTTATTTTTGCTGTAGGCAAAGGAGATACAATTGTTAGTGGGTTAAATTTTGCAAAAAAAAGCACTTGGAAATATCAACAAATATTTCAACCGAGTTTAATTAACAATGTAGAAATACAAGGGGTAGCAAGAGAGATTTTAATAGAACCTATGATAAATCTAGCACCACAAATAGTTTTTACAATGGATTTTGCTACGGTTGAACTTTTAGAAAAAAACAATATTCCAGTTGTTTTCTTAAAATGGAAAAATGCAGAAGATATTAGAGAAGTTATCTCACTTATGGGTGAGATTTACAATGAAAAAGATGTGGCTTTAAACTATATTGAATATTTCAAAAATAGTATGGATAAAATTGAAAAAAATCTTACTGTAGAAGTAAAACCAAAAGTACTTTTTGCAAATCTTGGAACACTTGATACTCCTCATTTAATTGCTGAGTGGTGGATAGATAAAGCAGGTGGAATTAGTGTTACTAACAATGGCAGAACAAATGAAAAATTTACCTTTAGCCATGAGCAAGTAATTGCTTGGAACCCAGATATTCTTATTGTAGAAACACCAAAAGATTTAAAAATTGCATATGAAGACAGTCGTTTTTCAACTATAAATGCAGTTAAAAACAGACAAGTTTTTGTAGCACCCGTAGCAGCACATAAGTGGTCAAATAGAACCTCTGAACTTCCATTAATGGTACTTTGGGCAGCTAATATTTTTCATAAAAATATTCAAAATGCATTTCCAATTGAAAAAGAGATGAAATATTTTTATGATACATTTTATAAATATAAAATAAATGAATCAGAAATAAAAGAGATTTTAGGGAATAATCATGAATAATAAAAGAATAGAAGATATATTAAATTATGGAGAAAAAAAACCTATTTCTTATGAAGATGCCCTTTTCTTGTTTAAGCAAAGCATTAACCCAGAAGTTGCACTTAAGCTTTTTAAAACCGCATCTTATGTACGAGATAATGAAGTAGGAAAATATTTCAAACTAGATGGAGAAATAGCTCCTGTAATGCCATGCTTAATTGACCCTTTTTGTAACTACTGTACATTTTCTAGGCAAGTGTTAAGCAAGAGTGATTTTATAGAAGGATTAAAGTTTGCTTCAGATTTAGGCTTAGAAAATATGAGATTAAGTGGTGGTTCTGATTTAAATGATTTTGGAGATGGTGCGGTTCATTTTGTAGAAATAGCAAAACAGCATATAGATGCGAAGTTACATTTAAATATTGGACCTACTTATTCTCATGAAAATTTAGTAAAATTAAAAGCACTAGGAATTGGAGAAGTTGGAAGCTCTTTGGAGACGATAAATGAAGATGCTTTTTTTGAATCAAAACCAGGAGATTCTTTAGAACAACGAAAGCAAACAGCAATAGAAATTGGAAAACATGGGATTGATTTGCAAAGTATAATTATGGCAGGGCTTAGTTACAATGATGAAGATTATATAAAACATATATTTTGGTTAAAATCAATTCCAACTATTAAGCATGTGCCTATTTCTAGATTTGACCCTAAAAAAGATACTCCAATGGAGAACAAAAAAAGAACCTCTCCTTGGCTTGCTGCAAGATTGTGTGCTATTACAAGGTTGGTTCTAAGAACAGTCGATATACGAATAGCAGCAGGTGGTGGTCCTGATGATATTCCTCTTTGGATATTAGCAGGTGGAAATAGAATTACATCAATTTTTATTCATAAAACCAGTTGTGAGCCAGAACGATTTGAAAAAGAGAATATGCAAGTTATATCAAGAGAGATTCATAATAACTTAGAAGTAGTTAATAGAAGTGAAATTGCAACAATATTTGCTTCTGAAATGGGATTTGAAGTTATTGGATTAAAAAAATAAAAAAGAGTAAATATGGGATTATCTCAAACAAATTTAGAGAAACTGGACTTTTCAGCACTCTACGAAGAACAAATGAAATGCTCAACTTTTAAAAGTAAAAACAGTCAAGATTGGGACAAAAAAGCCAACAGTATGAATGAAAGTGTACATAAAAGTGCATATACGCAAACATTTATTGACAAAATGGATATTACTCATGTAAGTTCTTTATTGGATGTAGGGTGTGGACCGGGAACTATTTCATTGGCTATGGCTTCAAAATTAAAAGAGGTGTATGCGCTTGATTATTCTCAAAAAATGTTGGACTTTGTAGAAGAAAATGCTAAAAAACAAAATCTTACCAATGTGAAAACACTTCATACTTCGTGGTATGATAGTTGGGAGAATGTTCCTAAAGCTGATATTGTTGTGGCTTCTCGTTCAATGGAAGTAAAAGATATTAAAGACGCGCTATTAAAACTTAATTCAAAGGCGAATAAAAGAGTCTACTTAACTACCAAAGTAGGCGGTAGCTTTGTAGATGCAGAGATTTTAAATCAACTTCAAAGAGAGATTTTCCCACGCCCTGATTATATTTACATATTAAATGTGTTGCACAATATGGGAATTTATGCCAAGGTCGATTTTATAGAGAGCCAAAACAGTCGATTTGAGAGTTTAAATGAAGATGAGTTTATAGAAAAAATAAGTTGGAGTTTAGGGCAAATAACAAAAGAAGAAAAAGAGGTGTTAAAAAACTATTTTAATACCACTTATAGAAATAAAAAAGAGACCAATTTCTTGCGTTGGGCGTTTATTTCGTGGGAAGTTAAAAAGAACAGAGAATATAAAATTTAAGGAAAACAAAATGATTTTTACAGATACCGAACTTTACGAATATATAAAAGAAGATCTTCCCTATTTTGACTTAACCACCTCTTTACAAAACAGTTCAAATGTGCAAGTGAGTTTAGAGATATACACACGTGAAGAGATTGTTCTTTCGTGTATTGAAGAAGCAGCAAGAATTGCCGTACTTTTAGGTTGTCAAGTTAAATTTTGTTTAAAAAGTAAAGAGAAAGCCCAAAAAGGCGAAATACTTTTATGCTATGAAGGGGAGTACGAAAAAGTTCACAAATCGTATAAACTCATACAAGTTTTACTTGAATACAGCTGTAAAATATCAACAAGAGCTTATGAAATGAAAAAATTAATTGATGAGGTCAATCCCAATTGTGAACTTCTAACTACAAGAAAAACAATCCCTTTTGCAAAAAAGTTTTGTATTAAAGCCATTTTAGCAGGTGGCGCTATGCCCCACCGTTTGGGCTTAAGTGAAACTATACTTTTCTTTGAATCGCATCAAGTATTGTATTCAACAAAAGAAGAATTCTATAACTTTTTAAAGCAATTAAGCCAAACGGTGAGTGAAAAGAAAATTGTAGTAGAAGCACAAAGTATTGAAGAGTCAAAAGAGTTAATGACCTGTGGAGTCGATGTTTTACAACTGGATAAATTAAGCGTTGAAGAGATAACTGAAATTGTAGAGTACAAAAACAGTAACTTTCCAAGTATAAAAATATTAGCTGCAGGTGGAATTAATATTTCTAATGTTAAGCAGTTTGCTCAAGCAGGAGTAAATGCGATAGTTACTAGTTCGGTTTATATTTGTGGAATGGCGGATTTGGGAATACGGATGGAGAAAGTGAAAAATTGAATATTTTCAAGAGCATAGTATATATTTAGTTATTCCACCTTTTCCCTATTTTGGTATTGTTTTTACTGCATAAAATACTTTTTTATGGTATCTGCCCATAGTTGATAAGCCAATCCATTAAGATGAACACCATCGTTGGTAAATTTGGTGTCTAAAAAATTATTGGGTGCTAAAATAGTATTGAGATCTATAAATTCAATTTCATTTTTTAAACAGTAATCGTGTAATTTTTTGTTTAATTGAGTAACTTGAGTGTTAATTGTTTTACTAGAAAAATTATTGCCCACATACAGAGTTGATTGAACATAAGTTAAATAGTTCATTTCTTTTAATTTTTGCAATATATTTATATAATTTGAGAAAATCATTTCAACATCATTATGTTGAGCTATATCATTTATGCCAATCATGATGAAAATTTGTTGCGAGTATGTACCAATAAAAGCTATTCTATGCAGCAAACCATTTGTAGTATCTCCATTTATTCCTCTATTTTAAATATCATTTCGGTTCATTAATTCACTCCATAATCCTCTGTCGGTAATGGAATCACCAAGCATAGTAATATTGATTTTTTTATTGTCATTGAGCAGTTTGAATTGGCTTAATTTATCTTCATAATATGTATTTTGACTGTATAGTGAGATGTGTAGTAATAATAGGAAACAAAGAATTTTTTTCATGGTAAGTATCTTTTCATTTTTTAGTATAGTATCTAATTTAACTTTTATGTAGGTGTTATGAACGCTTACATATTAACAAAAAAGATGACTATCCTTATGTTAACAAGAAAAGAGAACTTTAAAGTCTTAATACCTGTAATAAACTATTGAGTGCTTATAAATAACCTTAGAATTAATAAATGATAATCATTCTTACTATTAAGCCTAGATAAAGCTTACTTTTCTTAATATTCTAATAATTATTATTAAAAGGAATTATATGTTAAAAAAAATAACACTTGGTACACTACTTTTAGCTCTATCTTTATTTGCAGCTTCTGAAGTAAATGTCTATTCACACAGACATTATGACACCGACAAAGAACTCTTTAAAATGTTTGAAGAAAAAACAGGTATTAAAGTTAATGTTGTTAAAGCAGATGCCAGTGCTTTGATTAAACGAATTCAAACAGAAGGGAAAAACTCTCCTGCTGATGTTTTAATTACAGTAGATGCGGGTGGGCTTTTTCAAGCTAAAGATGAAGGTATTTTACAAGCTATTGAATCTGAATATTTAAATACAAATATTCCTGAAAATTTAAAAGATAAAGATAATCAATGGTTTGCTTTAACAAAAAGAGCAAGAGTTGTTTTGCATAAAATTGGTTCATCGGTTCCAGATGAATTAACGCACTATGAAGATTTAGCTGACCCTAAATTTAAGGGTAAAATTATGGTTAGGTCTTCTAATAACATTTACAATCAATCTTTACTAGCAGCAGTAATTGCACACCATGGTGAAGAATACGCGTTAAAATGGGCAAAAGGAGTTGTTGCAAATATGGCAAATGCTCCAAAAGGAAATGACAGATACCAAGTAACTGCAATTGCTAATGGTATTGGTGAAATTGCTATTGCAAACACTTATTATGTGGGGCAAATGGTTGATAACAAAGATGTTTCTCAAGCACAAGCAGTTAAAGAGGTGAAAATAATATTTCCAACATTTAAAAATGGCGGTACGCATATAAATGTAAGTGGTGCTGGAGTTGCTAAATACTCTCCTAATAAAGAGAATGCTATTAAGTTTATTGAGTTTTTAGCTTCAAGTGATGCTCAAGAAATATTTGCGCAAGCTAACTTTGAGTACCCTGTGTTAAAAGGTGTAAAAACAAGCGAGATAGTAAAATCGTGGGGAACCTTTGAAGATGATACTATTTCAATGAATCTTTTAGGCGAAAACAATAAAAAAGCGGTTAAAATTTTTGACCTTGCTAACTGGAAGTAAACTATAAAAAAATATTTTAAAAACATCAATTCTTTAAATATAAGTAGCGTTTTCTTAACGCTACTTATTTCTGTTCCTGCTTTGATTATTCTTTCGCATATTTTTTTAGGAAGTTCTGAAAATTGGGAACATTTAAAAGAGACTGTTTTATTTGATTATGTTTTTAATTCACTTTATATTATGGTAGGGGTGGCTTTTTTAACCTCTATTATTGGTTTTTCAACTGCTTATGTTACTACTATTTTTAGCTTTACTTTTTCTAACTTTTTTCACTATGCCCTTATTTTACCTTTTGCTATTCCTACTTATATTGTGGCATATATTTATGGTGGAATGTTCGACATTACAGGTACTGTTACCACTTTTGTTTTAAACCTTTTAGACAAAAATTTAAGTGAAGTAGTTTTTTTTGACATTATGTCAATTGAGGGTGCTATTGTAGTTATGTCTTTGGTACTTTACCCTTATGTTTACTTGATTTCTAAAACATACTTAAAAGCTGAGTCTGCTTCTATTATTGACGCTTCTAAAACGCTAGGACTAACACAGTGGCAAATATTTTATAAAGTTATTATCCCTATTTCACGCCCTGCTATTGTAGCTGGCGTTATTTTAGCTGTTATGGAAGCAGTTTCAGACTTTGGAGTTATGGATTACTATGGAGTAGCAACTTTTGTAACAGGCATTTTTAGAACATGGTTTGGAATGGGAAGCATTGAAGATGCAGCAAGATTAGCCAGTATTTTAATGATTTTTATTTTTTTACTCATTTTCATAGAGAAGTTACAAAGAAGCAATAAAAAGTATAAAAGTAGTGGAAAAGACTTTAAACCAATTGCTAAAATAGAGCTAAAAGGCTTAAAAAATGTTTTGGCATTTTTGCTATGTTTTACCCCTTTCTTTTTAGGCTTTTTACTCCCTTTTACCCAAATGAGCTACTGGTTTGTGCTTTCATATAAAGAAGTAATAGATGAAGATTTCATACAAATTTTAATTCAAACTGTTTTAATTGCCTCTTTTAGTGCTTTTTTAATTACTGCATTGGCTTTTATTTTTGTCTATAATGTGCGTTTGAGCAAAAACAAATCTTCTGATATGTTAACGCAAATTGTAAAACTGGGTTACTCAATTCCAGGGGCTGTTATTGCTGTGGGAATTTTGAGTTTTTTTGCACTTCTTGACCACTATATATTTAACTTTTTTAATCTAAATATTTTAATAAGTGGCTCAATTATTGCTCTTATTTTTGGATACAGTGTTCGCTTTTTAGCTATTTCTTTAAACTATTATGAGTCTGGGTTTTCAAAAATTCCAAGCAGTTATGATGATGCGTGTAAAACTATGAATATAAGTCAAAGCAAAACTTTAAGGAAAGTAATTCTGCCTTTAATAAAAAACTCACTCCTTGCTTCTTTTATAATTGTCTTCATTGAAGTTATAAAAGAGTTGCCTTTAACAATGGTTTTACGCCCGTTTAACTACGACACTTTGGCTATTTTAAGTCATGAATATGTAAACCAATCGCAAATTGTACAATCGAGTGTTCCTGCTATGTTTATTGTAGGCTTAGGTGTGGTTTCTGTACTTATATTAGCAAGAAATATGATTAAGGATTAATATGTTTGGCATAGCTATAAAAAACTTTGGTATATCTTTTGGCAATATGGAGATTTTAAAAGAGGTCTCTTTTAGTGTAAAAAATGGTGAAATTGTTACTCTTTTAGGTCCAAGTGGCAGTGGAAAAAGTACTATTTTAAGAAGTATTGCTTCTTTGGAGCATAACTTTGAAGGAGAAATTACGCTTAATGAGACTTGTTCACTAGAAAAGAATTCAAAATGCAATAAAGATATTGGCTATATTTTTCAAGATTATGCACTTTTTCCTCATTTGGATGTTAAAGAGAATATTGGATTTGCTCTGTTTAATTTAAGCTCAACAGAAAAACAACGCCGTGTAGATGAGTTATTAAAACAGTTTGATTTAATAGAACACCGCAATAAACAAATTCATGAATTAAGTGGTGGACAACAACAACGCGTTAGTATTGCACGAACTATTGCTTACAATCCTAAAATTCTACTTTTAGATGAACCTTTTTCAAATTTAGACTCAATTTTAAGAGATAAAACCAAACTGTGGCTTAAAGATATTATTAAAAAATTAGGGCTTAGTGCTATTTTAGTAACGCATGACAAAAAAGAGGCTTTGAGTATTTCCGACAAAATAGGTATTTTACACAATAAAACACTTGTGCAGTTTGGAACACCACAAGAGCTTTTTAAAAACCCTACAAACTTATATATTGCACAATTTTTAGGCGATGTTAATATTTTGCCTAAAAGTATTACTAAGCAATTAGGCGTTGAAGTTCAAGAAGATGAAACAGCAATTGTTCGTGTAAAAGAGTCTTTTATTAGTTATAAAAAAAGTGATATTGAACTTGTGATTAACCAAATTTCTTTTTGTGGAGATTATTATGAACTCTCTTTATATTTTAAAGAAGAGAAAACTTTTTTTATTAAAGCCGTGGTTAACTATGACTTTGATTTTAATGAAGAAAAAAGTATTTATCTAAACATATCTCGCGAAAATATCTTAGTCGTTAAGACTTAATTATTGACTTTTGCAAGTTGTTTTAGAGGCTAGTTTTTATGTTCAACTTAAATCTAAACGACAAAATTACTTATAAAATTCTTCAATAAGCTCATTGTTATTTGAACGTATTTTATACGTAACCCCTTTGTATTCAAACTCTAAATAGTTGGCATGCAACCACAAACGGTGGCTTTTGGTTACTTCTATACGTGCTTCTTTACTTAACGTTTTGTTTAAATAAGCTTCGGTATTTTCGTCATCCACTCCATAAATGGGGTCACCTAATATTTTATGCCCTTTTGAGTACAGATGCACTCGAATTTGGTGTTGTCGTCCTGTAATAGGAATGGCTTCTATTAATGTGAGGTCTTTTTTTGCATTGTATTTTATGGGCTTAATTATGGTTAAGGACTCTTTTCCATTTTCTCCGGCTTGCATTCGTACTCCTATTAATTTGCCCTCTTTTTCTAACTTTGAGTCAATATGGAGTGTCTCTTTGATTTCCCCTTCGGCAATGGCTAAATACGATTTTTTGTATTTTTTTTGCTCAAACATGGTTTTTAGTTCAACAATGCTTTTAAGGTTTAATCCTACTAAAATTACGCCCGATGTTTCGGCGTCTATACGGTGGATTAAGTTTGATTTTTCGCCAAAATGGTAACGAATTTCATCGAGTAGGGAGTAGGGTGTTTGTTTTGAAATGGGGTGAACCATGAGATGTGTGGGCTTGTCGAATATAGCAAAATCGTTAAAGATTAGAAGAGGTTTTAAGCCTCTGGTGTGCCCTTCAAATAGTGCTATTATTAAGCGGTTCTCTTCTATGATTTCGGACATTTTATAAGGGGTCATATCTTCTTTGAAAACACGGTTTTTATTGATAAGTTTTTGTGACACAGATAGGCTAATACCTAGGTTTTGCATTAAAAAAATCTGTATTTTTTTATCACGTTGGGTTTGAAATTCTTTGAGTACGAAAGGCAAAATGTTTTCCTAAAATTAAGTAAAATCTATTCCGGCTTTAGCCAATATTTTGAATAAATAAGATACCATATGATACACAAAAATAACAAAATACTTCATAAACTTCTAAGGGAATAATTAATGGTAGAAAGATACGCACGAGAACAGATGAGTTCTAAATGGACGATACAAGCAAAATATCAAGCATGGCTTGATGTTGAAATTGCTGTTGTAAAAGCTTGGAATAAATTAGGTTTAATTCCCGATGACGATGCTAAAAAAATAGTAGAAAATGCAGGATTTTCGGTTGAAAGAATCGATGAAATCGAAGCCATAACTCGTCATGACTTAATTGCGTTTACAACATCTGTTTCTGAAACATTGGGAGAAGAGTCACGATGGTTCCATTATGGAATGACCTCTTCAGATACAGTTGACACAGCCGTTGCACTTCAAATGAAAAGCTCACTTGAATTAATTATTGAAGATGTAAAACTGATGATGGAATCGATTAAAACAAGAGCATATGAACATAAAATGACCTTAATGGTAGGGCGAAGCCATGGAATTCATGGAGAGCCTATTACTTTTGGTTTAGTTTTAGCTGTTTGGTACGATGAAATGGCTCGACATTTAGAAAACTTAGAACAAACCTTAGAGGTTATTTCAGTAGGTCAAGTAAGCGGTGCCATGGGGAACTTTGCTCATGCACCCCTTGAGCTTGAAGAGTACGCGTGTGCAGAATTGGGTTTAAAATCAGCACCTGCTTCTAACCAAGTTATTCAAAGAGACCGATATGCCAGATTGGCAACTGCATTAGCTCTTATGGCATCGTCAATTGAAAAATTTGCGGTACAAGTAAGACATTGGCAACGAACAGAAGTGTATGAGTGTGAAGAGTTTTTTGCTAAAGGGCAAAAAGGAAGTTCTGCTATGCCTCATAAAAGAAACCCAATTTTGACAGAAAATATTACAGGACTTGCTCGAATGATTCGAGCGTATGCAATTCCTGCTATGGAAAATGTGGCACTTTGGCATGAAAGAGATATTTCACACTCTTCAACGGAGAGATTTTGGCTTCCAGATTCGTTTATTACAACAGATTTTATGTTACACCGAATGAATAACGTGATTGCCAATTTAACCGTTATGCCTAAAAATATGATGAAAAACCTAAACTTAACAGGCGGATTGGTCTTTTCTCAACGAGTTTTATTGGAACTTCCAAAGGCTGGAGTAAGCCGAGAAGATGCGTACCGTATTGTTCAAAGAAATGCGATGAAAGTCTGGGAAAGCTTACAAGAAGGAGAAGCTACGACCAATGATAAAGGCGAATCGTTGTACTTGCAATATTTGCTAGCAGACGACGAGTTACTGCAATCGTTAAGTGAAAAGCAAATTAGAGAGTGTTTTAACTTCGAGTACTACACCAAAAATGTAGATGCTATTTTTAATCGGGTATTTAATAAATAATAATAATTAATTACTAAAAAATATTTAAACGGGAAATAAAATGTCAATAATGATTTTAAAACGAAATGGACGAAAAGAAGTTTTAGATATTACTAAAATTCAAAAAATGACAATTGCAGCAACAAAAGAGTTGGAAGGTGTTTCACAAAGTGAATTGGAACTTGATTCTCATATTAAATTTGTAGATGGCATGACCAGTGCTCAAATACAAGATGCACTGATTAAAACAGCGGTTGAAAAAATCGATATTGATGTCCCAAATTGGACATTTGTAGCAGCACGACTGTTTTTATTTGAGTTGTACCATAAAGTAGGTGTTGCAACCAATGGAATTAAAGGCGAATCGTATTGCCATTTAAAAACTTATATGAAAAAAGCTCAAGATGCGGGAAGAATGATTCCAGGGCTTGAACACGGATATAATTTAGAGGATTTAAATGCGCACATTGACCCTAAACGAGATTTTCAATTTAACTATTTAGGGATTAAAACACTCTATGACAGATATTTAATAAAAGATAAAAAAGCACAACCTATTGAACTGCCTCAACATATGTTTATGGGAATTGCCATGTTTTTAGCTCAAAATGAAGCCAATAAACAAGAAAGAGCTAAAGAGTTTTATGATGTGATTTCAAAGTTTGAAGTAATGCTCGCAACCCCAACATTAAGCAATGCCAGAACCAATCGACACCAATTAAGCTCATGCTATATTGGTTCAAGCCCTGATAATATTGAAGGTATTTTTGATGGCTATAAAGAGATGGCATTGCTGTCTAAATATGGCGGTGGAATTGGCTGGGACTGGAACCAAATACGAAGTTTAGGTGGCGTTATTGATGACCATAAAAGTGCAGCGGGGGGAACAGTTCCTTTTTTAAAAATAACCAATGACTTAGCTATTGCCGTTGACCAATTGGGTACAAGAAAAGGGGCAATTGCTGTCTATTTAGAACCGTGGCATATGGATATTATGGATTTTATTGATTTAAAGAAAAACTCAGGCGAGGAAAGACGAAGAGCACATGATTTATTCCCCGCACTTTGGATTAGTGATCTGTTTATGCAACGAGTTTTAGATGACTCTTACTGGACGCTGTTTGACCCTTATGAAGTGAAAGATTTAAGCAATTTATTTGGTGAAGCATTTGAAAAAAGATACATTGAGTATGAAAACGATGAAACCACTACCAAAGACAGAATGAGAGCCAAAGATTTATGGAAAAAAATATTAACCTCTTATTTTGAAAGTGGAAGCCCATTTTTATGCTTTAAAGACAATGCCAATAGAGCCAACCCTAACTCACACGCAGGACACATTAGAAGCTCAAACCTTTGTACTGAGATTTTTCAAAACACCAATCCTAACCACTATAAAATTAGAATTGAATACAATGATGGAAGCGTGGATACGTTTGAAGAAGAGGAACGGATAACGGTTGATTCAGGTATTGTAAAAAAAGCGAATAAAGTAACCGCACTTGATAGCATTGCAGGAAAGCCAATTTTTATTGTAGAAAAAGAGAAAATAGATGGAGACACCGCAGTTTGTAACTTGGCTTCTGTGAATTTGAGTAAAATCAATACCGATGCTGATATTAAACGCGTAGTTCCTATTGCTATTCGAATGCTTGACAATGTGATTGATTTAAACTTCTACCCTTTACGAAAAGTTAAAGCCACCAACTTAAAAACAAGAGCCATAGGTCTTGGAGTTATGGGTGAGTCTCAAATGTTAGCAGAACAACAAATTGTATGGGGAAGTGAAGAACACCTTAAAAAAATAGATTCTATTTTAGAAGCAATTTCATACAATGCCATTGAAACAAGTTCAACAATTGCGCTTGAAAAGGGTTCATACCCACAATTTGAAGGCTCAAAATGGAGTCAAGGTATTATGCCTTACGAACATGCCCCTCAAGCGGTTAATGCGTTAGTGAAAAAAGATTTATTTGACTCTGGCTATGATTGGGACAGTTTGCGAGCAAAAGTAAAAAAAGATGGCATGAGAAACGGCTATTTAATGGCAATTGCACCAACTTCGTCTATTTCTATTTTAGTGGGAACTACACAAGCTATTGAGCCTGTTTATAAAAGAAAATGGTTTGAAGAGAATTTAAGTGGACTAATACCCGTAGTTGTTCCAAATTTAAGCCCCGATACTTGGAGCTTTTATACCCCTGCTTATGAAGTAGACCAACTTGATATTATTAAAGCAGCAGCGGTGCGTCAAAAGTGGATAGACCAAGGGCAAAGTACCAATATTTTTATGAGTTTAGATAAAGCCAGTGGAAAGTATTTGCATGAAATTTATACGTTAGCATGGAAGTTAGGGTTAAAGTCGACTTACTATTTAAGAAGTCAATCTCCAGAAGCTGCTTCAAATATTGAAGACAGAAGTATGGAATGTAGCGGTTGTCAATAAATAAAGGAAGATAATGCAAAGAAAAACAATATATAACCCCGATTCTAAAGAGAGTTTAAACGACAGAAGAATTTTCGGTGGAGACAGCGATGGGATGATTAACTTTACGAAGTTAAAATATCAATGGGCGTTAAATTTGTGGGATACCATGGAAGCCAATACGTGGTTTCCAAAAGAGGTACAAATGACAGGTGATGCCAAAGATTATAAGTACTTAACTCCTGCAGAAAAACGAATGTATGATCTTGTGTTAAGCCAACTTATTTTTATGGACAGCCTTCAAACCAATAACTTAATGGATAATATCAACCCTTATATTACAGCCCCTGAAATCAATGCGTGTCTAAGTAGGCAAGCTTATGAAGAAGCCAACCACAGTAAGTCTTATGCTGTAATGGTAGAATCCATTTCAGACAACACCGATGAAATTTACAATATGTGGAAAACCGATAAACAATTAAGAGAGAAAAATACGTACATAGCAGATGTGTATAAAAATCTTTCAGGTGGAATTGATGACAAAAAAATAGTTTTAGCTATGTTTGCCAACCAAATTTTAGAAGGTTTATATTTCTACGCAGGTTTTGCAGCCATGTACGCCTTAGGGAAATCTGGGAAAATGCTAGGAAGTTCTCAAATGATACGATTTATCCAAAGAGATGAAGTAACTCATCTACTTTTATTTCAAAACATGATTAACTCCGTACGAAAAGAGAGACCCGAACTTTTTACGCCTGAGTTAGAAGAAGAAGTAAGAAGTATGTTTAAAAAAGCCGTAGATTTAGAAGCCTCTTGGGGTTCGTATATTACCCAAGGGCAAATTTTAGGATTTACAGATGCGATTATTCGACAATATATAGAGTATTTGGCCGATAAACGACTAGATGCCGTTGGATATAAGCCAATGTATGGCGTGAAACACCCAATTCCATGGGTAGATGGGTATGCCAGTTTTAACGATCAAAGAACGAATTTTTTTGAAGGGAATGTGGTGAATTATTCAAAAGGAAGCATAGACTTCGACGACTTCTAAAAAAAGAAGATTTTCTAATCTTTCTTTTTGCCAATCTCTACTTTGGCGGAGTAAATTTATAAACTCACTTACTTCAGTAAGCTCCTTCATAAATTCACTCCACCGCCTTGACCTTAATGAAAGTAAAAAACATAAAATCTTTTTTTGGTGAAATTAATAATAAAATAAAGTTTATAAATTTTGCTTTAACTCTAAATCAAAACCCATTTTGCTAAAATTTCAACAATAAAATCATAAAAAGAACATCATGCAAAAAAACACTCTAAAACGACTCGATGCTTATTTTTCTTCTTTAGGTTACTGCTCACGAAAAGAAGCTAAAAAATTTATGCAAATTTTTAAAGTATGTGTTAAAGGGGAAGAAGTTTTTAATCCTTCAATGAAAGCATATCATTGTGATGTTACTGTAAATAATGAACCTTTAGATGCATTAAGCTTAACACTTATTTTGAATAAACCCTCTGGTGTAATTTGTTCGCATGACGATGCTGGAGTGCTAATTTATTCTTTATTGCCCCAGCGTTGGCAGCGCAGAAACCCTAAGCTTTCAACGGTAGGTAGGCTTGATGTTGATACTACGGGGGCTATATTAATTACTGATGATGGGGCGTTGAATCATAAACTTACTTCTCCTAAAAATGAAGTTTTAAAAGTTTATGAAGCTACTTTGGCACAACCTTTAAAAGGCGATGAAGCTGAAATATTCTCAAGTGGTACACTTATGTTAAATGGGGAAAGCAACCCCTTACTTCCTGCTAAGTTGACAATAATATCTCCCATAAAAGCGCAATTAGAAATATGCGAGGGGCGTTATCACCAAGTTAAACGAATGTTTGCTGCAGTTGGTAATAAAGTAATTGCTTTACATCGAAGTGATTTTGCGCAATTTTGCATTGAAGAGATAAAAGAAGGAGAATATAAGATTATTGATAAAGTTTAGAAAAATCTAAATTATTTTTTTTGATGAAAATTATGCGATAAAAGTAATTTATGAGTCTTTTAGAGCACTTTTATGATTAAAAGTGGCAATTTTGATGAATTAAAAGAAATTTAAACTTTTGCTTAATTATTATTACTATATAATTGTTGATTAAATTATGTTTAATTTATAATTAAAATTATTAAAAAGAAAAAAAATGAGCGTAACAAAAAAGATTTTATCCTTATTGTTTTTATTAATTGTATTCATAGCGGCATGCGTGTATACGAAATTAGCTCCATTTTCTTATGAATTTAATTCAGAAACAGTAGATAAAATTGTAACAGAACCAGAAGATAGTATTGAAAAAGAAGAATCAACTCCTATTGCACAAGAAGAAGAGTTTAAAAAAGTAGAAGAATTCGCTGTTCTTGAAGAAAAAGAAAACCCTTTAGAGACACAAAAAAATATTGAAAAGATTATTGAACAAAATTTTGAGGAAGAAAAAAAACAAAATATAAATATTGCTACAAAAGAGAGTTTACAAGAACAAATTAATGCAGTTTTGGAAAATAATGGAATAATGTTTCAAAGAATGAGTTATGAAGTTGCCAATGAAAGTAAAGAAACAATTAAAAAAATTGCTCAAATAATTATAAAAAATCCTAATATAAAAATTGAAGTAGCGGGGCATACTGATGCTAAAGGCGATGATAATTTTAATCAAATGATTTCAGAACAAAGAGCCAACAGCGTTAAAAATTTATTGATACAAATAGGTGTTCAAGAAAAAAGATTGAGAGCAAAAGGGTACGGCAAAACAATGCCACTTGTTGAGAATGATAATGAAGGGTATTCATTAACGAATCGAAGAGTAGAATTTAATATTATAGAGGAATAAATCGTGATAGAAATAGCTTCAAAAATGGTTTTATGTTTAGTCATTGCTTCGTTAATAGGTTTTTTTATTGGTTTACTTGTAGGGCGAATTACACGAGAAACTAAGGCTTCAATTTACAAACATAACCATGATTTTAAAGTACATGGGAATATATATAATAGACCTATTATTTTAAGCAAAGCCAGACCTACGGGAAGAGATGATTTAAAAAGAATTGATGGAATTGATGAAAAAACCGAAGAAGATTTAAACCAATTGGGTATTTTTCATTATGATCAAATCTCAAAATGGAGTAAGCGAAACTGTGATTGGGTCGATGAATATTTGTCTTTAGAGAACAGAATTAAAGAAGAAAATTGGGTTGAACAAGCTATTAGTCATACCAATAAAAGATAACAATTATTTAACTAAACTAATTTCTATATCGTAAAGTTCATATCGAATCAACTTAAAAACTTCGCTTGTTTTAACATCGTGAAGTTTTGTAAACTCTTCCAGTACTCTAGCACTCTCTTGTGCACGTTTAAAATTTGCAATCAAAATAGCATTTAAGTCTTCTCGTTGTTGTTCTGAGGAAGTGGATTTTTTAAGCACATCGTTTTTTATATCTCTGGATTTTAAAAGTTCATTGTATAAATCAATACGCGCTTTATGCCGTAATGTCTTTAATCGTGATGCAATCTCTTTGTTATTATAAATGTATCTGAAAATATCTTCTACTACACGAATACCTTCTCTAAGTCGGTTTAGGTTTGCATCGATAAGTCTTAAGTTAGGAGTTTGTTGAGTCATCTGGTGTGTTTAATAACTCCCGTAAGGGGAGTTATTTTAATCATCTTTGTTAAAAATACCAAGTATTTGTAAAAGTGAAATAAATAGATTAAAGAAATCTAAATATAAAGCAATAGCAGCTTCAACTGGTGTGCTAAATCCGCCTTTAATAATTCGTTGCGTGTCATAAAGAATAAAAGCAGAAAAAAGTACTGCTCCTACCATAGCAATTCCTAATTGCAATAAAGGTGCTTGAATAAATATGTTTGAAATTGAACCCACAACTAAAATAATTAATGCAATAAAGAGCATTTTGCCCATGCTTGAGAAGTCTCTTTTTGTTGTAAGTGCAAACATAGAAATTCCACCAAAAGCAACTGAAGTCATTAAAAATGCTTGTGCTACAATTGAAGCTCCCCCTGGCAAGTTAAATACTGATGCCAATAACGGAGTAATGGTTAATCCACTTACAAATGTAAATCCAAATAAAACGGCTAAGTTAATACCTGGTTTATTTTTTACTGCAAAAAGCCCAAAAAGTAATACAAACTCTAAAATCACCAATCCCCAATACCAACTAGCAATAGCAGACACCATATCTAAACCGATATATGCCCCCGCAGTTGCAGCTAAGAGTGAACCAGCAAAAAGCTGATAAGTTGATTTTAAAAAGCTCATCAATTGTGCTTGAGAAGCTTCATTAGCGTATTGTCTTGAATCATTATGAGATAAATAATCTCGTTTATACATTGTAGTTTCCTTTTAATATAATAATCTATAATTGAGCATTTTATAATGTTACTCTTAATAGAAACTTTAAAGTCATAAATTAACTCTTAAAAATTAGAATCAGTCAACTATCTCCTTAGAGCTTCTCTTATTAGAGCTTCTCTTATATTTTATAAGAGCAATTAAAAGTGTATATATGAATACGAAAAAGAGACAAAAAGTAATTAAAAACGAAATCTAAAATTTAAGCTTTAATTAATAAAAACCCCTTGACAAAGCCAAATAAATTGTCTATAATTCCCGTCCAATTTCAGAGAAACAGTTTAAAGATTGTTTGGTTTGAAAAGTTCTTTAAAA
>JBAYYP010000001.1:0-132300 GCA_041672955.1 Arcobacteraceae bacterium | reverse complement strand
ATTAGAATATTAAATCAACTCTAAAAAAAATGAGTTATTTCACACTTTCTAAATTTATTTCGGTTGGTGTTTGTTGTGGGAGTATTGTTTTTTGAGGGATTGGTGGTTGGTGGTTGGTATTTCGGAACTTGAAACTTGGTACTCAAGCTTCTTGGTGGTTGTTGTAACTTTTGCCTTAAACAAGTTTAAGGTTCCTAAGAGTATTTTTGTTGTTGTTTTTGCTATTCGGAACTTGAAACTTGTTTCAAGCTTTTCTACGGTTGTTGTAACTTTAAAAGTTATTGCAGCTTTTGCTTGAAACAAGTTTCAAGTTCCGAAAGAGATTGTTATTTTGTTTGGGTGGTTTTTGTTGTTGGGTTGCTTGAAACAAGTTCAAGTTCCGAATTAGTTTTAGGTTCTTAATACAAAAAAGGTCAAAGCAGATGGCTTTGACCTTTTTTTGAGTTTAGTAAAGTTACTATTGTTACGCTTTCAAATTAGAAAGTGTATGCAATTTGTAATCTTCCTTTGTAATCTGTTTCTGTTTTAGTGTTAGTAGAATCAGTTTTTAACTCACCTTGACCAAATCTAACATATGAAGTTAGGTTTGAAGACATTTTGTAAGTAAGTTGTGCATAAATCTCAGTATCTTTTTCTTTGTTAGCATCTACGCCAGTAACTTCATTGTATTTTTTAGTTACATAGTTTGCTGAAACATGAACTGAATCCATAGCTTGAACACCTACTACAAATTGGTGATAAGTAGATTTTGCTTCACCGTCAGCTCTTACGCTCCAACCTTGCATAGTTGTAGCTGCATCGTTATCTAGTGCAATAATACCACCTTCTTTACCTGTTCTTGCGAATGCATATTTAGCATCTACAATTCCAGCTTTTGCAGTTAAAACAGCATTAACCATATTGTGGTTGTTTGTATCTGAATTTGCACCTAAAGCTGTATCAGAATCAAATTTTAAAGCAGTATATCTTAATGCTGCTCCTAATTTAACTGCATCTAAATCTAAGTTAGCTTTTGCACCTAAAGTGTATGTTTTGAAGATTTCATCTAAGCTTAAGTACCAAGCGTCTAATGCAACTGGTCCTACATTTGCCATAACACCTGCAGTCCAAATATCATTTGCACCTACATTGCCACTAGCAGCCATACCATTTAATGCAGTATGAAGGCTACCTGATTCATTTAAGTTAGTTTGGTTAAAGTAAGCACCTGCTAAAGTAACTGGTCCTACAGTAGTAAGAGCTAAGATACCTGTACCTGTTTGCTCATTTCCATCAATTTGTTGTGCTTGTGTCCAAGGAGTAGTTAACCCTTGTTTACCAACATTAACAGTTGTGTTTGCAATTCCAGTGTAACTGAAATATACATTTGTTAAAGAAACTCCTGCATCACCATCAGATTGATCAGTAGTATCTGAATTAAAAAAACCATTAGCTTGAGAATTTTCTCCTACTAAAAATCTTGTGTTTAACTTAACATCATCATTAATTTTAGATGATACATTTAAACCAATTTTATAGTTGTTATCAGTTCTTGATTTACCATCTTTAGTATTAACATCATTATATCTATAAACTACAGATCCTGATACTTCTACATCTTTGATTGCTTCTTCTAAAGGTTTTGCGTTAGCAGTTGTTAAACCAGCTACTGCTACTGCAGCAACTAAACTCATTTTTACGATTTTTTTCATTTGTTCTCCTAAATTTCGAAATTAAGTCAGTATTATCGGAGCGCGCGAACTCATATTTTTGCTTTTAAAGCAGAAAATACCTTTTCCGATACACCGTTACGGCAATTCTACACAAGATAATTTTAAAGTTTTCTTAAATTGAAGTATTTTTGTGATTTATGAAGCTTTTTTAAGTTGATATTAAGAAATGTGTCACTTTATTGGTGACTGTTTGTTTTTATTGTAAATCTTGCAACTAGACTGGTCGAAATAAATTTCGACTTCCGAAGAGTGTGTTTTTGTTTTTCGGAAATCGAAACTTGTTTCGATCGGTGGTGGTTGTGGGAAGTTTGTTGTTATTTTAAATTTTGCAACTAGACCGAGTACTGCGTTTCGGTTTCCAAATGTTTTATTGATTTAACATTTATAACATTACTGTTTTAATGATTTTTTTAAATCACTTACAAATTCGCTAATGTCGTCATGAAGTGCTTGTAAGTCTTCTTCATGTTCGACTTCATCGGCTAAGATTTGGCTTACTATGTCATAGGTTACTATATCTTTATTTCTTGTGAGTTCTAAAATGCCACTGTATGTTTGAATAGCACATTGTTCCCCTTTAATAGCGTCTTGCAATATGGCTACTACATCAAAGTTATTGGGTGTTTCATATTGGCAATTAGAGTGTTTAAACCACTCTTGTGGGTTTAAAAGTGGCGTTCCACCTAATTGTAAGATTCTGTCTGCTACCATGGTTGCATGTCTTAGTTCATCTGCTGCGTGTTGGTTAAGTTCTACAATAGCTGCATCTTTCATAATACCTTTTACGACTTTGCTTTCAATAAAATATTGATAATACGCCAACCACTCATCAGCATAAGCTTTATTTAAAACTCTTATTAGCTCTTGAACTTCTATGCCTTTAATAATTGAATTCCCTACTCGTGCCATGTTGTTTCCTTTATTATGATTTTATTGTATTTAAATATTTTATCTGATGGCGTTTTAAATGTCAATGGGAAAAAGGTGGTCTTTGTTGATGTTAGGGGTTAGGGGTTTTGTTTTGTTCAATTTATATGATGATGGCTCGTAGTACCGACCGAAATAAATTTCGGTTTCCTAAGAGTGGAGTTGTTTTTCTTTTTCGGAAATCGAAACTTGTTTCGATCTGTGTTTGTTCTGGGAGTATTGTTTTTGAGGGATTGGTGGTTTGTGGGGTTTGTTGTTATTTTTACTTTTGCAACAAGACTGGTCGAAATAAATTTCGACTTCCGAAGAGTGGAGGTTTGTTGTTGTTTTTGCTTTTGCAACTAGTTTGGTCGAGTACTGCGTTTCGACTTCCGAGGGGGGGTTTTACTTGGCACTATTATTCTATTTCTATAGATTTTATCAAATCTATGATTTTAGAATCAGAGACATTCTCTTGGTCAGACTTTGAGTAGATTGTTAAAAGATATATCTTTGATGTTTCGGTCACACAATAAGTTAGGACTCTAAAACCACCACTTTTGCCTGTAGGTACACTTGAGTTTGGAATTCTAATTTTATAGCAATTTTCGAAGAGATGAGTACCCAAATAAGGGTCTGTTTCTAGTTGAATTACTAATGATAAAATATCAACTTTTATTTTTTGGTATCTTTTAGAAAGTTTTTTAGTATTTTTCTTAAACTCAGCTAGAGCTAAGACACTATAGTTCATTTAAAAAATCTCTTGCTAATTGAGGTTTAGTAGTGCCATTTTTTACTTGCTGCAATTCTATTAACGATGATTTAATGCTATCCATAACATCTATACTATCAGAATCTATTTTTTTAACAGAGACACCATCATTTTTAAAATGCTGCAACATCCAAAGAATTTTATCAGCAATGCTACTATCTTTAATTTCAATATTTAATCTAGTCATAAGCCACACTCCTTTGTTTTTAATATAATGATTATACACTAAAAATGTTAAAGCAATTATAACATAGTATTTTTTTGGTGGTTGGTGGTTTGGGGTTGATGGGGGTTGTTGTTGTTTTTGTTGTTGTTTTTGTTGTTGCTTTTGTCTTAAATAAATTTAAGGTTCCAAAGAGGTTTTAATCTCCTTATTGTGGGACTAAAGTCCCACCTTTAAAGAATAAATTTGAAATTACGAATCTGATATTTTCTTTACTATTTGCTCGGGTAAAAGCCCTAAAGACTCTTCCACATCTTCTGTGTTACCGTGTTGTATGAAAGCGTCTTCGTATTCGAAGGTGGTGAGTTCTATTTGGATTTTTTCATCGTTTAAAAATTCTAATAGTGCACTTGCAACGCCTCCTTGTTTTTGGGAGTCTGAAAAAACATACCATTGGGTATATTTTTGGCTTAATTGTGTTAGGAACTCTTTATCTAAGGGTTTTACGAAACGCAAATCCAGTATGGCTATGTCATCTTTATGCAATTGTGCGGTTTGGTAGGCTCGTGCAACTCCTGCTCCGTATCCTATGAAGAGTTTTTGGCTGTTTGCTTCTTTTAAGAGTTCGGCTTTTCCTGTTTGAAAAGCAGTGGGTGCAAAAGGAAGTTTAGCAAAGGCACCTCTTGGGTATCTTACTGCACATGGGCTTGTGGCTTCGTAGGCGTATTCTAGGGCTAAGTTTAGTGTTTCATTGTCTCTAGGAGCACATAAAATCATATTGGGAATAAAGCGTAAAAATGAAATATCGAATGCACCTTGGTGTGTTTCACCGTCATTTCCTACAATTCCAGCTCTGTCAATGGCAAAAACTACGGGTAAGTTCATTAGACAAACATCGTGAACGATTTGATCAAACCCTCTTTGTAAAAAGGTAGAGTAAAGTGTAATAAAGGGCTTAAAACCCTCTTTTGCCATGGCTGCCATGGAAGTAATTGCGTGTTGTTCTGCAATAGCTACATCCCAAAACCTTGTTGGAAACTCTTTTATAAGTTTATCTAAACCTGTGCCACTTGGCATGGCTGCAGTTACACCTACAACATTGTCGTGCTTTTTTGCCAATTGCAATAAGCTTTGTGCAAACACATCCGTAGCGGAGGGTTCTGATACTTTTTTAACAAACTCTCCATTTTGAGTATTAAAAGGACCAACCCCGTGCCAATGTTCGTGATGCCCTTCTGCAAAGTTATACCCTTTTCCTTTAACCGTTCGAGCATGAACAATTACGGGTTTGCCCATATCTTTTGCCAGTTGCAAGGTTTCAATTACTTCTTCTATATCGTGTCCGTCAATGGGTCCAATATAGTCAACGCCCATCTCTTCAAAGATAATTCCAGGAGTAATTAGCTTTAAGCTGTCTTCCATTCTTTTGGCAATATATGTAGCCCCATCAGGAAAGTGGTTTCTTAAAATTTTGTCAACTCGCTCTTTAAAACCTTGGTAAAACTTACCTGCAAGAAGCTTACTTAAATGCTTACTTATTGCACCAAAAGGTTTAGCAATAGACATTTCATTGTCGTTTAAAATAATGACTAAATGATATTTTCTATCACCTAGTTCATTTAAAGCTTCGTAAACCATCCCTGCACTCATGGAACCGTCGCCAATCATTACAACGGGGACTCTTTTTTCATTTTTAAGTTTAATTGCTTTTGCAGCTCCAACGGCTAGTGAAATAGAGGTAGAACTGTGACCCGCTACAAAATAGTCAGCCGGGTTTTCTTTGGGTTTGGTAAAACCACTTAAACCATTAAACTGTCTTATGGTTTCAAACTCTTCCCAACGATTGGTTAAGAGTTTGTGAGGATAACACTGATGGGAAACGTCAAAAATAAAAGGGTCGCTGTTGACATCAAACACGCTGTGCATGCCAACGGTGAGTTCAACGGCTCCTAAAGTAGAAGAAAAATGTCCACCGTTTTGGCTTACTACTTCAATAATTCTGTTTCGAATTTTTTGACAAATCTCTTCTAACTCTTCTGTTGTTTTATTTTTAACGTCCATAATATTTAATCAAACACCTTTGCTTCTTTTTGATTTTGCAGTACTTCTTCTAGTAATTGAAGTACTCTTTTGTTTTGCTCTTTTGTGCCAATAGTAATTCGAATGGCATTAAGCCCATAACTGGTTAAATCTCGAATAATAACGCCTTTTTCAAGCAACTCTTGTGCAACTTTTGCTGAAATATATTCAGGTGAGAGTTTATAGGTTATAAAGTTAGTATAACTTGGAATAAATTCAATGTTATTTTTTTGAGCAAATACTTCATACTCTTTCATCTCTTCAAAGTTTTTAGCAATACACTCACTTACAAAAGTTTCATCTTTTAAAGCTTCAATTGAAGCTGCAAGGGAGAGTGTTGAAATATTAAAAGGCGGTCGTAGTTTATGCAGCGTTTTAATAATTTCTGGGTTTGAAATACCATACCCTACTCTCATACCACCTAAAGAATAGGCTTTTGAGAAGGTTCCTAAATAAATAGTGTTAGGAAACTTATGAATTAAATCGCTTGCGTCTATATGCTTTTTTTCATCTTTAAAAGAAGCATACTCTTGATACGCTCCATCTACGATGACCAAAGTGTTTTTATCTATTTTTTCTAAAAAGGAGTAGACTTCATCTTTGTCTAAACACTCCCCCAAAGGATTATTTGGCAAACATAAAAAGATAACATCCGCACCATTTTCTTTATAAAGTTCTAAAAACTGTTCTAAGTTGTGTTCATCGTCTTTTGTTTTTACAATAGTTGCACCCGTTTGTTTGGCATATATTTCATACATAGCAAACGTAGTTTTAGACATAAGCACCTTTGAATTAAGAGTACACTTAGCATGTACACAAAACTCAATAACTTGGTCACTTCCTGAGCCAATTACTACATTGTTGCTTGCCACACTATATTTTTGTGCTAAGGCTTCTTTTAATTCATACATAGAATCATCGGGGTACATAAACATATTTTTAGCTAACTCTTGAATTTTTGCTACCACTTTTGGAGACGTTCCATACGGGTTTTCATTCGAAGCTAACTTGATAATATCTTTAGGATTAACTCCATACTCACGCACAACCAACTCTATTGGTTTACCTGCTTCATATATTTTTAAACTCTCTAATACGGTGTTAAAATTCATTGTTTTTTCCTTTTATATGTCGTCGGCTTCTTTTACATAAGAGCCTAAAAATTTAATACTGTTTTCATGTTTTTTAAAAATCTCTTGAACATTTTTATCGTTTTTATGTCCATTAAAATCAATAAAAAAGATAGAAATTCCTTCTGCTATATGCGACTTAATTTTGGTTAAATTAATTTTTGCCTTTTCAAAATCTATTAAAAAATTTACCAATGCCCCAGGAGTATTAGGTAATTTTACTAAAATAGAGGTTTTATCGTTGCCACTTGGAGCATTTTCAAAATCACTCACTATTAAAAATCGTGTTTTATTGTTGTCTTTGTCTTCAATGTTTTCAAATAAAATAGGCAAATTATAGAGTTTTGCACCCACATGAGAACAAATTGCTGCTGAATTGGGTTCATTTAGTGCCAACTTAGCTGCTTTGGTGGTGGATTCTATGGGAATATGTTCAACTTCATCTAACCCAAAATTTTCTAAAAAACGGCTGCATTGATCAAAGGCAATATCTTTAGAATAAATTTTTTTAATATCGCTAACTTTATCACACGTAGTTGCTAAGGTGTGGTGAATATCAATAATAACTTCTGCAATAATTTTCAAGTCATAATTATTTAAACAATTTATAGTGTCACTTACAATGCCATTAGATGAGTTTTCAATAGGAATAACTCCAAAACGAGCTTTTTTAGTGCTAACTTCTCTAAAAACTCCTTTGATGGAAGCAATAGAAATATACGAACTCATGGCACCAAAACGCTCTTCTGCCGCTTGGTGCGTAAAACTTCCCTCAGGTCCTAAAAATGCAATATTTTCAGGCAATTCTAAATTTCTTGAAATGGCAAAAACTTCTAAAAATAACGCTTTAATAGCCGCATTATTTAATAAGCCTTTATTTCGTTCTTCAAGTCGTTTTATAATCTCTTTTTCTCGTTCAGGTCGGTAAATAGCTCCGCCACTGTTAGCTTTTAAAACGCCTACTTGATGTACTAATTCCATACGCTCATTGAGTAAATCTAAGAGTTTATCATCAATAGTGTCAAGCTTATTTCGTAGCTCTTTTAAACCTTCTTCGCTCATATTTCACCTCTGTTTAGTCGTTCTAACATATTTTTCATATTTTTCCCAATATAGGTGGGATATTGTTCTTTTTTTAGTGTGGGTAACACTTCGTTTTCATCTTTTATTTTTCCGCTTAACACCAGAGCTGTTTTCATTTTTAATTTGGAAGCTCCTATTAAATCGCCAATCATGTCATCTGAAATTATAGTAATATCTTCAAAATTTAAGCCAATTATTTCTCGTGCTTTTTCGTAAAAATTAAAACTTGGTTTTCCTACTATTTCATACTCTTTATTTGTAGCAAATTTTATCATTTGCATAATTGCTCCAACTCCTGGGTAGCGTTTGCCATCTTTGCTGTAAATAGAAGTTTCGTGCATTCCTATTACCTTTTTAGCTTTAATAGCACACTCAATCATTAGGGCATAATCTTCGTTGGTGTACTCTTTTTTAATAGAAACTACCAACGCTTCTGGGTTTTCATACGCTAAAGAGTATCCTAAATTTTGCATAATAGTTAAAAATTCACTGCTTCCAAATGCGGCTACTTTTTTTTCTTTTAGCATTTTGGTTAAAAGAAAAAATGGGTCAATATAATTTTTTATATTAAGCCCTTTTTGCTTTAAACTCTCTAAAAAATCTTCGCTTTTAGTTTTGCTGTTGTTGGTTATTACCACATAAGGAATATTTCGTTGATTTAATGTATCAATAAATTCACACGCACCCTCAATGGGTTCTTTTTTCTCATCGCAAATAAGTGTGCCTTGGACATCAATAAAAAAACCTTTTGCCATATTGTGTCCTTATTTAATAAACTCTTCTTCTAAAGCAATAATATCTTCAAAAGTCTCTCTTTTTCGAATAAGTCTATCATTTCCATTTTCTACTGCTATTTCAGCAACTTTTCCACGCGTGTTATAGTTACTTGACATTGTAAACCCATACGCACCTGCACTGTAAATAGCAACTAAATCATTGGGTTTTGTAAGTGGTAGCTCTATATTTTTTGCAAAAAAATCTCCACTTTCACAAACAGGCCCTACTAAATTACAAACTGATTTCTCTTTTTCCTCATTTAGCACTTCTATTTTATGATAAGCATCGTATAAACTTGGTCGAATTAAGTCATTCATTGCACCATCTACTATAACAAAGCGTTTATTACCATTGATTTTTTCATACAATACTTTGGTTACAAATACCCCAGAATTTCCCACAATAAACCGCCCTGGTTCACAAATGATAGTTAAATCTAAACCAAACAGTATTTTTAAAATACTTTGAGCGTATTCGTTGGTATCAATAAGAGTTTCATCATCATAGACAATACCTAAGCCTCCACCCACATCAAAAAAGTTTAACTCAATTTTAATGGCTTTTAAGTTTTTAACTAAATTTGCCACAATTTCAACTGCTTCTTTTATGGGTTCTAGTTGAGTGAGTTGTGAACCTATATGACAGTGAATTCCCACAGGTTCTAAATGGTTTGAGTTCTTACATAAAATGTACATTCGTTTTGCAGCATCAATATCTACCCCAAATTTGTTTTCGTGTAACCCTGTTGAAATATACGGGTGCGTTTGTGGGTCAATATTTGGATTAACTCGAATAGAAATTCGTGCTACTTTATTTAGCTCTTGAGCAATTGCATCTACACGATTTAACTCCGCTTCGCTTTCTACATTAATCATTAAAATACCAAACTCTAACGCTTCTTTAATCTCTTCATCTGTTTTTCCAACACCTGAAAAAATTATTTTATACGGACTAATCCCTACTTTTAAAGCGCGTTTAACCTCTCCAATACTAACACAATCAGCCCCCGCTCCTAGCTGGGCTAAATGTTTAATAACACTTAAATTTGAGTTGGCTTTAACTGCATATGCTAAAATAGATTTTCTGGCTTTAAATGCCTCTTTTAACTCATTGTATTGTTGAGTAATATGGTCAAAGTCATAGACATAATAAGGGGTTTTATATTTTTGGGCTAGTGTTTTGTAATCTATATTCATAATTTTCCTAATAA
Organism: Arcobacteraceae bacterium; assembly: GCA_041672955.1. Classification (GTDB taxonomy): domain Bacteria; phylum Campylobacterota; class Campylobacteria; order Campylobacterales; family Arcobacteraceae; genus Marinarcus. Next base: position 122,468 of record JBAYYP010000001.1, on the reverse strand, counting down.
TAGTTAATTCTTAATTTAAAATTTCAATAAAGTTTAAATTAAAAGTTATATTTTTCTACTCAAAAGTTGTCTAAAGTAACAATAAAAGCGTATGCTTTTATTGTTACTTATCTGTTCCATTCCATGCAATTGCTGGTTTTCCATTTTCATCAAAATCCACCGCTGGCATTCCCATGATATTAAATCCACAATCCACATAATGAATTTCACCTGTTACTGCACTGCTTAAATCACTGAGTAAATACATTCCAGAATTTCCTACTTCATCAATAGTAACATTTTTCTTCAAAGGTGCGTGTGCTTCGTTCCATTTTAGCATAAATCTAAAATCACCAATTCCTGCTGATGCTAAAGTTTTAATAGGTCCCGCACTAATAGCATTAACACGACACCCATCTTTTCCTAAATCTTCAGCTAAGTATTTAGTGGTCATTTCCAATGCAGCTTTTGCTACGCCCATAAGATTATAGTTTGGAATATATTTTACTCCACCATAATATGAAAGCGTTAAAATAGATGAATTGTCCGATAAAAGAGGTTTTAATGCCCGTGTGACTTCTATAAGTGAATAGACAGATACATCCATTGCAATATCAAATGCTGTTTTAGTAATGTCGTAAAAGCGTCCGCTTAACCCCTCTTTTGGAGCAAACGCAATAGAGTGAACAATAAAGTCAATTTGACCAAAATCTTTCTCTAAAGACTCTTTTAGTGCAATAATATCATCTGGTTTACTAACATCACAAGGATATACTAGATTTTCACTTCCAAACTCAGCGGCAATTGGTTCTACTCTTTTTTTCAAAGCATCATTTAAATACGTAAAAGCAATAGTTGCCCCTTGTGCCGCACACGCTTTTGCAATTCCATATGCAATAGACTTATTGTTAGCAACGCCTAGAATTATCCCTTTTTTACCATTCATTAACATCTTATAGATCCTTTGTGTTTTCAATTATGTTTATAAAATCTTCTATCACCCAACTAACAGTTCCTATTAACGCTCCATCAACATTTGGAAGTGCGTGTATTTTTTCAACATTAGCAACATTTACACTTCCTCCATACAATAATGGCTTTGGTATCTCTTTTTTAATAGCTGTATGTATGGCATCTATCTCTTCTAGCGTAGCAGTTACACCTGTTCCAATTGCCCAAACGGGTTCATAGGCAAGTATTAGATTATCATAATTGGTGTCAATACCTTCAAATTGAGCCCAAATATACTCTAAAGTAGCTTCTAAGCCTTGTTTTCTAACCTCTAAAGGCTCTCCAACGCAGTAAATTATTTTATAATTTAGCTCTTTGTAGTATTGATATTTTTGAGCAATGGCACTTTGCGTCTCTTTTAAAACATGTCGTCTTTCGCTGTGACCTATTAAAATAGTTTTAATATTAAACTCATCGAGTTGTTGCGTGCCTATTTCTCCTGTAAAAGAGCCTTTTTCTGTAGGATACGCATTTTGAACCCCAATAGATAAGTTGCTTACTGTTTCATAGTTATCCAATGCAGTTGCTGTTGGAAAAACATAGACTTGTGAGGTGCTATTTGTTTTAAGATATTGATTTAAAAGCGAAATATATTTTCCCGCACTTTTTCTAGTATGATTGGTTTTAAAATTGGCTGCAATTATTGACATTATTCACCCTCTAATAGTAGGGCTTTAACCCCTGGTAAAATTTTACCTTCAATTAACTCCAAAGAAGCACCACCACCTGTACTAATAAAGGTCATTTCATCTTCATCGCCTGTAATTCGTACTAAATCTGCTGTATCACCCCCACCTACAACCGTAGTTGCGTAAGAAGAAGCAACGGCGTGAGATATTTTAGTACTTCCTTTTGCAAATTTATCCATTTCGTACACACCCATTGGACCATTCCATAAAATGGTGTGAGCGTCTTCAAGCGCTTCTGAAAACAGAAGAACCGTTGCAGGTCCTATGTCTAAGCCCATCCAGTTTTTAGGAATTTCTTGTACGGTTGTTGGTTTTGCAAATGCTTCTTTGTCAAAGGCTTCTGCTGCAATAACATCTACAGGGAGATAAAATTTCACTCCTAAGGTTTTAGCTTTTTCTATAATATTAAGCGCTTCAGGAATTAAATCATCTTCAACTAAAGATTTTCCTACATTGTGTCCAAGAGCTTTTAAAAATGTAAATGCCATTCCTCCACCAATAAGAATTTTATCAACTTTAGAAACCAAGTTATTTAACACTTCTAATTTACCAGAAACCTTACTTCCACCAATAATGGCTACAAAAGGTCGTTTTGGGTTTTGAATAATATGGTGAAAAAATTCAATCTCTTTTGCAAGTAAAAATCCTGCTGCTTTTGAATCTTTATTAAAATATTTGGTAATGCCTTCAACAGAAGCGTGAGCACGGTGTGAAACTCCAAAAGCATCATTAATATAAATATCTGCCATAGAGGCTAGTTTTGCAGCAAAAGCTTCATCATTTTTAGTTTCACCTTTACAAAATCGAAGGTTCTCTAAAAGTAATATTTCTCCACTTTTAAGATTTTTTGCTGTTTGTAAAGTATCGTCATCAACCACATTTTTTGCCATTATAATCTCTTGCTTTAAAAGCGTGTGCAATCTTTTAGCAACCGGTTTAAGCGAATACTCCTCTTCATAAGTATCTTTGGGTCGTCCAAAATGAGATGCTAATATAATTGAACAATCGTGATCTATACAATATCGAATAGTGTTTAAGGCACTTCGTATTCGTCTGTCATCGGTAATGTTGCTGTATTTATCTACGGGAACATTAAAATCACATCGAATAAATACTTTTTTACCGTTTATATTAATGTTTTTTATCTCTTGAAGTTTCATTGTATTCCTTATTTTTTTGATACAAACAGTGCCATATCTATTAACCTAGCTGAGTAACCCCACTCATTGTCGTACCATGTCATTACTTTAATCATATCGCCAGCTACTACTTGCGTTAAGTCACTTGCAATTATAGTTGAATTGGTATCGCCTATTATATCTGAAGAGACTTTCATATCATTATCAACTGCAACAATGCCTGCTAATTCTTTTGCTTTAGCTTCAAATAGCGCATTTAACTCTTCTTTAGTTGTTGGTTTTCTAACGACTACATTTAAATCTACCATTGAGACATTTGCTGTTGGAACTCGAACACTTTGCCCGTGAAGTTTACCATCGAGTTGTGGCATAACAAGTCTCATAGCTTTTGCAGCTCCAGTTGTTGTAGGAATCATATTTAAAGCAGCTGCTCGTGAACGTCTTTTGTCTGATTTGTGTTTTACATCTAAAATATTTTGGTCATTCGTATATGCATGAATGGTAGTCATTAACCCTTTTTCAATTCCAAAGGCGTCATCAATAATTTTAGCTACGGGTCCTAAGCAGTTTGTTGTACAAGAAGCATTTGAAATTATGGCTTCACCTTTGTACTCATGCTCATTTACTCCAATTACAAAAGTAGGTGTGTTATCTTTTGCAGGCGCACTCATTACTACTTTTTTAGCCCCATTGTCTAAATACACTTGTGCTTTTTCTTGAGTTAAATATGCACCCGTACACTCTAAAACAACTTCTGCTCCACAATCTTTGGTAAAGGTTAACTCTTTGGCATCTCTTGTATTGTAAAGTTTTGCTTTTATTTTTCCAATGGTTACATACCCATTTTCTACTTTTACTTCTTCATTAAATGTACCATGAACCGTATCGTATTTTGTTAGGTACTCAAGCATTTCAATGCTTGAAGTATCGTTTATAGCGACTAACTCAACATCGTCCCTTTGAGACATAATTCGAGCAACGCATCTTCCAATTCTTCCAAAACCATTAATTGCAATTTTTACAGCCATTTTTTCCCTTTACTTTATAAGAATATTAAAATTTTCGATATTTTATCTAAAAGTTGCTATAATATAATTTAAGTAAATATAAAGAGGTTGTCTTAGTTGAAAATAGCTATTTTTGGGGGCAGTTTTGACCCACCACATATTGGTCATGAGGTCATTGTTCACGAGGCTTTAAAACGCTTAGACATCGATGTTTTGTACATTGTCCCCACCTATTTAAATCCTTTTAAAAAAAGTTTTTTTCTAGATGAAACTGTACGATTTAAATTAATACAAAAACTTTTTGACACGGAAGAGAAAGTCAAAGTATGCGACTATGAAGTTAAACAAAAGCGTCCCGTTTATACCATTGAAACGGTTAAATATTTGCAACAAGAAACCAAATGTAGTGTGGTATATTTGATTATTGGTCAAGACAATTTAAAAACACTTCCTCTTTGGAGTGGCTACGATGAGTTAAAAGAACAGGTCACTTTTGTGGTTGCAACACGCAACAATCATAGCAATGAAATGGGTGAAGTTGAATTTTTACAGCTTCCTATTAACATAGCAGTTAGTTCTACAGAAATACGAGAAAATGGGTTCTTATCACATATCCCAGAAAAGTTAAAAGGTGATTTAAAACAAATTTTACAAAAAGGCAAAAAAACTTTGGAAAAAAGAGTACAAAATATTGTTCAAATTTTAGACGATAAAAAAGCAGAAAATATAGAGATAGTTGATTTAAAAGATAAAGACTATTTAGTTGATTGTGTAATAATAGCTACCACTCTTAACGGAAAACACGCAGCAGCGTTGCTCTCTGTTTTAAGAGAGACACTTAAACCACAAAATGAAGAGTTTCTTCGAGTTGATGAAGATGATAACTGGACGGTAATTGATTTAGGGGATATTTTTATTCACTTAATGAGTGAAGAATACAGAGAAAAATATACTTTAGAAGAGTTCTTAAAAGAGTTACCTAGAAAATAAGTTTTTTTAAAGTTTTAGTTGATGGCATAGTGTTGTTATCAACTATTAACTTAATTAAGTAAAGACTGACTCTATAACTCGCACAAACAGTTTAAACTGTTCCACGAAAAAAAATCAAAAAATCTTAGCTTCATCAAAGGTAAAAATAAATTCCTATTATTCTAACTATCTTTTGAAAGCCGAAATTTATTTCGGTCGGTGTTTATTGTGGTGGTATTATGTTTTGAGTGGTTGGTGGTTAGTGGTTAATGACTGTTTGTTCTTATTGTAAATTGCAATTATACTGCCTTAAAGAAACTCCTTTTGTTTAATTTATATGATGATGGCTCATAGTGCCGACCGAAATAAATTTCGGTTTCCGTTTGGGTTATTTCGGAACTCGAAACTTGTTTCGGGCAAAAGTTCTAAGGAGTTTGAAAATTGGCACAATTGTAGGGGTGCCTTAAATAAATTTAAGGTTCCGATTAAACATGTAAATGTCCTTATCCTATATTCAAAGTTCTACAGAAGTTGAGCGTTTGTTTTAATTTCGAAAATATACTCAGCTTTTACTTTGAAACTCCCGAACCTCTTAAAAGAGTGTTATAGTTACCAGCGGCACTGCTTGCACCACCTTTATACCCATTTGCTATTGCTATTATTACTATTGTTGCAATTATTAGTAAAAACCATTTCATTACATAATATCCTTTGCTTTTATTCCTAAAAGTTTTAATCCTGTTTTAATACTTAATTGCACAATTGCCAGTGTTTTAAGATACTCTTGTTCTTCATTTGTTCCTACAATTTTATGTTCGTTGTAAAATTTATGAACGCTTGCTGCTAAAAAATAGAGATAATCTGTTATTTTTTGCATATCTCTTTTGGTAAATGCTTCATTTAAAACAGATGGCAACAGCAACGCTTCATATATTAAATTTTTGCTTTGAGTGCTTAATGTCTCTATTTCTATTTTACAAACCTTTTCAAAATCAGTATTGGCTTTTTTATAAAGTTGATTAATTCTAGCATGTGCATAGTTAATATAAAAAATAGGGTTTGAGGAGTCTTGGTTTTTCAAAGTCTCTAAATCAAACTCTAAATGCGTATCACTTTTTTTCGTTAAAAAAATAAATCGTAAGGCATCTGAACCAATTTCATCTAAAATATCGGACATTAAAATTACATTACCTGCTCGTTTGCTCATTTTATAAGGTTCTCCACCTTTTAGCAGTGAAACCATTTGAGACAATAAAATTTCAAGTTTTTCTGAATTAAATCCTAAAAATTTAACTGCTGCTTTAACCCGTGGAATATATCCATGATGATCAGCACCCCAAATATTTATATAGTGGTCAAAATTTCTGTCAAATTTGTCTTTATGGTAAATAATATCCCCTGCTAAATAAGTAGGAACTCCATTTTCTCGCACAACTACTCTGTCTGCATCGTCGGTATAATCGGTTGATTTAATCCAAACTTTTTCATCTTTAGTATATAAAAACCCGTTGTTTTCTAATACACTTCGGGTGCTTTCCCAGTTATTATATAAAGATTTTTCGCTGACAAAACTTTCAAACTCAATGCCAAGCTTTAGTAAATCGTTTTTAATTAAACTCAATACTTCATCTTTTGCAAATTGTGCCAGTTCCTCCATTTTGCTAACATCTTCAAAAATGTCTTTACCAAATTTTTCGGCAATTAAAGAAGCAATATCGTATAAATATTCGCCTCTATAATACTTTTCAGGATACTCAACCTCTTTTTTTAAAATAGATTCTCTTCCTGCTAAATATAATGATAATCCCAATAAATCCATTTGAGCACCAGCATCATTGACATAATATTCACTTTTTATATCATACCCTAAATGTTTTCCCACTTTACAAAGCGTGTCTCCAAAAATAGCTCCTCTTGCGTGTCCTATATGCAAAGGTCCTGTTGGATTTGCACTGACATACTCAAGAAGAATTTTCTCATTTTTAGAAGCTTCTTTTCCAAAATTTTCATTTTGCTCTAATGCTTTATTGCTTAATTTATTTAAAAAATCACTTGAAAGTGTAAAGTTGATAAACCCATTTAAAACATTAACACTTTGAAAGAATTCACACGCTTCAAATTTTTGCGCTAATTCTTGGGCTATAATCATGGGTGATTTTTTTAACTCTTTTGCTAAAGAGAACGCAACGGGAGTTGCAAAATGCCCAAAGGATATATCTTTGGGCTTTTCTAGTACGATACTTGTATTTAAAACTTTTTCTATATAATTCTTAATTTCTGTTTGCAATTACTGTCTCTTATGCTTGTTTAGTTTCAGACTCAGGATTAGCCGCTTTTGTTTCAGTTTTTTTATCTTCAATTTTATCTTCAGCTTTTACCACTTCTTCATCATCTTCTTTAATAGCTTTTTTGAAGTTTTTAATGCCATTACCTAACCCTTTTGCCAATTCAGGTATTTTTTTACCTCCAAAAAGTAAAAGGACAACCAATGCAATTATTACCCATTCCATACCACCTGGCATACTCATGTTAGACTCCTATTGTGTAGATTAAATTTTCAAGATTATATCTTCTTATAGCTTAAAGTAAAAAAAATATTACCGTAATAAAAGAAGCACAAATTTGTAACCAACTGCGGCAACAGCGACACTTCCAAAGAGATTTAATGACATATTAAGAATGACTAAAAGCAAAGAGCTTTGTTGAAGAAAAAAACTCTCAATTGCAAATGTTGAATAGATGGTAAAGGCTCCTAAAAATCCACCACATCCTACAGTTAAGAGTGTTTGCTACGGTAAATTATGAATTTACTTCTTTATAAAATACCTCTTCCATTTGGTTTTGTGTATCTTCAAACCAATTAGTTTTTCTATCGGCTTTAACTGTGGGTAAAAAAATAACTTTTACAATCCCAGGTTTTGCTTCAAGTGTTTTAGAGTCTAACACTTTACGGGTATGTAGCAGAACAATTGGTTGCACACTTAAGTTGTATTTGTTGGCTAAGATCTTTGCACCTGACTTAAAAGGAATCATTTTCGAGCCATCACTTCGTGTGCCTTCTGGAAACATAGCAATAGGTCGCCCTTTTTCTAATCTGTCTTTGCTCTCTTTTAAAAGTGTTACAATTCCTGATTTATCTTCTCTGTTTATTGTAATCATTTGGGGAGCTTTCATAATATGCCCAAAGAAAAATAAGTTTGAAATCTCTTTTTTCCCAACCCATGCAAGGTTTCTTGGGTGCAAATGCTCCATTACCACAATGTCTAAAAGGGCTTGATGATTCATAATAACCATATCACAATTGGGGTCTAGCTCACCGGTTACTTCAATTTGTATTCCCAGCAATTTTACTTGTAAACCTGTCCACACTTTTCTAATTTTATGAGTGTGTTTATTAAAAATATACATTAAAATAATAGTTATTGAAACAGTAATTACAAACTGTACAAAGGTAAAGATTCCTCTAATTTTCGACAATATTGCTTTCCTTTATCCAACCAACAGTTTTACCATTTTGATCATTGAGTTGGAATAATATTTTAATGAAATTTCTTTTTTTATCCAATATCTCTACCATTTGCTTGTTCGGTGTATTATAAAAAACTGTTGAGTTTTTAGTAGGCAAGATATATATATTGGTATTTTCTTCAATAACCATTGCCCCATTGGGTTTAGCAAATATAAAAAACAGTATTGATAAAATAATTGCAATAGCAATATAACTATTTTTTCGTTTAATTATATACAAAACAATAAAAACAATAGTCAAAATACCTAAGGCTATTTTTTTATAAAGCTCTATATTATTGTCATTTGGGTTTAAATCGGTTTGAGTACTTACGAGCTCTTCTTCTAGTTTAATAGGAACACTCATTTGTTTAAATCTATTGGTTTGTGTATCAAAATAGTTAAATTTTATCTCTTTTGTATGAATTGGAATAATGGTATTGTAAATTAATTTTTGTGTGGGGTAACTCTCTTCTAGCGACATTAGAAGCTGTTCTTCAAACTCTTTAAGTCTAAAATCTTCTAAATTGCCGTTAATTGCTTCAATTTCTAAAACAGTTAAGAGTTCAGAGTTGCTGTATTGTCGTGTTTTAACTGAAATAATTTTTAATTCTTTCGCAATAATATTTGAAAAAAGGGTATCTTGTACTGCAATATTTGTATAATTGAGTGCTTGAGGTTTTAAGTAAAGAACATCTATAACTTCATCTTTATTATATAAAACAATTTGCATTGTTGGTATTTGAAACTCTTGAGTATAGACTTTGAAAAAATATAAATTGTTATAAGTATTTTTTGCAATTTTTTGCCATCTGTCTTGTGGGTTAATAATTGAGACATCTTTTGCATTTAAAAATCTGGTTTCCAGTTTAGTAAACTTTTGTGTGGTAATAATAGTTTGTATTTCAATAGCAAAACGTTGAGAAGTGTAGACTGTTTTAGGGTAGTTAATAAATTTAGCATAAATACTGTTTGATTGTTTATTTTCACTGTCATATGCAACTTCTTCAAATAAATACGCAAAGTTTTCCTCTTCAGAAAAGAGTGCACTCTCTTGGTGTTCTTGTAACTCTTCTTGCATTTCATTGTTGAAAATCTGCTCTTGGCTTAATTCGCTGCTTGGTTCTTCTTCAGATTCTATTGCCATATTTTCATTATTTTCTTGAAAATTTGGATCTACTATTGGTTCAACCAACAGCTCTTGTTCACTTTTTTCTTGTATATTTGTTTCAAATACAGAGTGCTCTTCTATTTGCACTGTATCTTGTGCAAAAGCTAGGTTTACCATAAGAAAAAAAATAATTAATAATTTCATATTGACCTATTTATTGAAGATTAAAGAGAGAATTAACTCTCTTTATTTGAAAAATCCTTGAAGCATTTTAACCCCATCGTCACAACCTAAAAGTGTTTCAATAGCACGTTCAGGATGAGGCATAAGTCCAAATACATTTTTCTCTTTATTGCAAATACCCGCAATATGTTCCAATGAACCATTCATACTTTTTTCATTGCCTTTTTCATCGCAATATTTAAGTAAAATTTGACCATTTTTTTCAAGCTCTTTTAAACCCTCGTCATCAATATAATAGTTTCCATCGTGATGTGCTACGGGAATATTTAAAATATCTCCATTGTTCAGTTCTTTCAAGAAAACATTATCATTATTGATTACTTTTAAATGATGATATTTAGAGATAAAATGCAAAGTATTATTTCTTTTCATAGCACCAGGGAGCAATCCAGCTTCAAGTAAGATTTGAAAACCATTACAAATACCTAACACTTTTCCACCTTTTGATGCAAACTCTTGAACCGCTGTCATAATATTAGCAAATCTGGCAATTGCACCACTTCTTAAATAATCACCATAAGAAAAGCCTCCAGGAATTACCACTAAGTCAGTATCTTTAGGAAGTTCGTAATCTTTATGCCAAACAATATTAACTGTTGCACCTAGCTTTTCAAATGCATATTTAGTATCGTACTCGCAGTTAGTCCCTGGAAATTGTAATACGCTAACATTCATGACATTATCCTATAATTTCAATGTTGTAATCTTCAATAACTGTATTTGCAAGAAGTTTTTCACACATTTTTTTAACTTCTTCATACGCTTCTTCTTTATTATTTGATGTTAATTCAATAATAATTTGTTTACCCACTCGAACTTCTTTTACAATTTGTTTAAATCCTAATGTATCTAAAGCATGATGTGTTGCTTTACCTTGATCATCTAAAACACCTTGTTTCAATGCTACATTTACTATTGCTTTCATCTGTTACCCTCTATATTGTTTTTTGCGATTATATCAAAAAAAAGCTTAGCTATTTTGATATAACTCTTTTAATTCAATTTATAATGGTTTGCTTAACCTATTGTAAATCATTTCGTATCCGTTTAAAATCTCTTTTTTTATAGAATCTGGAACTTCAACTTGAAGTTTTTCACCCTCTTTTAAGCCTTTGGCTTTCTCTTTCCAACTGTTCTTAATAGCAAAATTACGAAGAATTTGTTTATCCATTGACGTATAATCACCTGCTTCAAAATTTTCTAGTGAAATAAATCTTGAACTCTCTGGAGTTAAAACTTCGTCACCTAAAACCCATTGACCATCTGCATCTACAAATATTTCAAACTTGGTATCTACTACAATAATACCATTTGCATGTGCATATGTTGTAAAAGATTTAAAAAGTTTTTCCAAACTTGAAATAATTTCTGGAAACGCACTTCTTACTTCATTGGAGTTTAAAGGTTCATCTTTAACCCCTTTAGTCGTAGGTGTAAAAATAGGAGTTTCAAATTTATGCCATTGCTTTAAATTTGCTGGTAAATTAAGTCCATATGGGTCTTTGCTGTTTTGACACGCTTCAAATAAAGAGCCTGTTAAATAGTTTCTAAAGATAAACTCAAACTGAACCAACTCCCCATTAATATTAGCTTCTAAAGGTTTACACAACTCCATAAGTTGACACCTTGGAGCTATGCTTAAACTTTGGTCAATTTTTTCACTTAAAATTGCCGTTTTAATCCCCTCTTTTTTAGCAAACAAAGCACCGCTGTTTGAAATAGCTGTTTGCCAAACTCCTTTTCCTTCAATTTCAAGATTTAAAGGAATATCAAAAACTGAGCTTCTATCACTTCGCACTAATAAAACTTTTGGCTCATCTGCTGGACAGGTATATAAATCAGCATTTTTTCCAATATAAAAAAGGTTGTATCCTAACTCTTCTAATTGGTCAATGCCTTTTTGTGATGTCGTTTTCTTTGTTTGGGGCCAAAGATCTAACGCTTTAATATCACTAATCTTCATCTGTTCTCCTATTATTTATTTAAAATGATTAAACTTTTTACAATATCAACACCCGTTTTTAACTGATTGTCTTTGAAAATCTCTTCAGAAGTAAAAATTTCTGATTTTTTATTGTCATTTTTTTTCTCTTCTTTTTTGACTTCTTTTTTCTCTTCTTTTTTTACTTTTTTAGAATCACTATTAGCTTTTTCAAGTTCACCTTCTAGGTGTTTTTTTAAATCTGCTTCTTTGATTTTAAAATCTTCATCGGGTTCATGAACTGCTTCTCCTGCATAGGCAATAATATCAGGAGTAATTCCCGTTGCTTGAATGGTTCTTCCACTTGGCAAATAATATTTTGCAATGGTGAGTTTAATTCCTTCGCTTTTGTCGTTAGTAATAGGAAGTATTACTTGAACAGAGCCTTTCCCAAATGTTTTTTCACCCACAACAATAGCTCGTTTATGATCTTGCAACGCCCCTGCAACAATCTCACTGGCACTGGCACTTCCGCCATTTACAAGTACAACCAAAGGAGCTTTTGTTAGTGTTGTTGCTGCTTTTGCTATAAATTTTTCTTCACCCGCTTCATCTCGCCCTTTTTGAGAAACAATAATTCCATTGCTTACAAAAAAGTCTGCCACATCAATTGCTTGTGTTAAAAGTCCACCTGGATTATTTCGCAAATCTAAAATAATTCCTTTAAAAGTTTTATTACTTTGAATTGCTTTTTTTAAGCCTTCATTTACTTTTTTATCAAAGCTTGTTACTCGTAAATATAAAATATCGTCACCAATTTTTTTAGAGTAAACCGATTGTATTTTAATAATATCTCGTATAATTTCAATAACTAAAGGTTTGTTCTCGCCTTTTCTTACAATTGCAAGCACAATAGGCGTTTTTGGTTTTCCTCGCATAAATCCTATGGCTTCATCAAGCGTCATGTTAAGTGTTGATTGCTCATCTATTTTTAAAATAATATCGCCCGCTTTTATACCTGCTTTATCGGCTGGGGTATCTTCAATAGGAGAAATAACTGTTAATGCCGAGTCTCTCATGCCAACAGTAATTCCTAGTCCACCAAACTCTCCATCGGTTTGAATTTGCATCTCTTTGAAGTACTTTTTGTCCATATAACTTGAATGGGCATCGAGTTCATGCATAAGCCCTTTTAACGTTTTATCAACTATTTCTTGCAATTTTAACTCATCGACATAATATTTTTCAACTGTGCCAATAACTTTGGTTAGTTTTGAAAGTGATTCAAATCGGGTTGGTGTATCTTCAAATGGTGTTTCAACGTCAGACTTGGTTTCAAGCTCGGTATCGTTGTTGCTCAATGCACTGGTGTTTAACATAAATAACATTGCTAAAGAGAGAAAAAAACTTTTCATTGTATAAACCTTTATTTTATTAAATAAGCGTGTATTATATTCAAGTTTTAATAAAAGTAAGATTTTATGAAAACTTTAGTACTATTATGTTCATTTTAATAAGAGGTTTATTTATGAGTTTAAAAGAGAATATGAATTTTGTAAAAAAAGAGTTGGATTCTGAAGAGAAATTTTTAGAAAGCTTTGTAAAAGCGGAACGATTTTATAAAAAAAATAAGAAAATATTGATAATTGTTGGTCTTATAGTTATTATTGGACTAGTTAGCTATGGTGCTAAAAATTATATTAATGCCAAAAATAAATCGCAATCAAATCTTGCATTTACACAGTTTTTAAATGATAACAGCAATAAAACTGCATTGGCAGAACTAAAAGAGACAAATGTTAGGCTTTACAACTTGGCGTTGTATATAAAATCGAGAAACGAACCAATAAGTGAAACAATCAACGACAGCTACTTAGGAAGTTTAGTGACCTATAAAAAAGCACTTGAAGAAAAAAACATTGACCAGCTAAATACGCTGTCTATGCAAAAAAACTTCTTGCTTAAAGAGTTTGCACTATTTAATAAAGCACTTCTTTTAACAGAAGATGGCAAATACAATGAAGCAAAACAAACCCTACAACTGATCCAAAAAGATTCACAAGTAGCTGATTTGGTTGCATTATTAAATCATTATTTACTTACAAAATAGGAATTTTTATGAAAACACTCTTACTTACTATAACCGCAATATTTATATTGGGCGCATGTGCTGGAAAGCAATATTTTGAACCAGAAGAGACAGAAAAGTTTAACGAAAAAACATCTTCGATAGATTCAAAAATTAAAAGTTTTAACAGAAGCGGTGCAACGCTTGAAAATGGTTACTATATCTCTTCAACTGGGGTTTCTAAAAATGCCCTACCTAAAGAGTTTGAGTTTATAAACAACAGCAATGGCGTAATTATTGCTACAAACAACAAAGATAAAATCTTACTCAACGATGAAATTATTGAAATCAATGAAGTAATAGTTGCAGCTTCTTTAGAGAATGAAAATTTAGCATTGGTTTTTAGCAATAACACCATTGCCATTTATAATACAACTGAAAAGAAAATTGTTTTTAAAGAGTATTTTAAAGAGTCTGTTGCAAACGATACAAGAATTACTAACCCTTTATTTATGAATAACCTGGTTTTATTCCCAACACTAGATGGAAAAGTAATTGTTGTAAGCAAACTTGAAAACAAATCAGTTAAAACAATTGTGGTTGACCCTGATTCTACCTTTAATAATATTATCTATTTAGATGTTGTAGGAGAAACCCTAATTGCGGCTACTAATAATAAAGTAATTTCAGTAGGTACTGGAGCATTAAGTGTTAAAGATTATGAAATTAGAGAAATTATAACTACTAAAGAAAATATTTATATTGGAACTATTGATGGGCAACTTATCAAGCTTGATTTTAATCTAAATGAGATTGCAAGTAAAAAATATAAGTTTGCAAAATTTTATGCACTGGCATATAAAGATGCATTATATGCATTAGAGTCACAAGGATATTTAATTAAAATAGAAGAAGATTTTCTAAAAGATACTGTTTATGATTTCTCTTTTTCAAGTGATTCAAAAGCAATTACGGTTGGAGATGCTATTTATTTTAAAGACAAACTTTTACGTTTTAAATAATTTATCTTAATAAATCTTATCAAAGGTTTTTAAATAAGGCTGTTACTATGGAAAATATTTGCGATAATTTTAAGCTAAGTCATACGCAAAATGCCATAGAACTACACTTATTTGGAAGCTGGAGTAAAGAGAGTTTAATTTGTATTATAAAAAAACTCTCTTTGCTAAACATCACTAACTCCACTAGCTTAACCATTGATTTTTCAAAACTATCCCAATGCGATTCAAGTGCTATGATTTATCTTATTGGGTTTATTAAACAATTTAACACTTCTTTGGTTACATTAACTCATTTGGGCAAATTTGAAGCTTTTTACAACTTATATTGCACATACTATACAACTAAACCCTCTTTAACCGTCAAAAAAGAGTCTTTATGGTTTTTAACTGCTGTTGGAATAAAAGTTCATTGGCTTTATGAAAGTATTTTGAACGCCATTAATTTTATAGGTGAACTGGTCTATTTTATAGTTATCTCTTTTTTAAATCCTAAGACTATTCGTTTTAAAGCAATGTTAAATCATATTGAACGCTCCGCTATTCAGGCTTTATTTATTGTAGGCATTACCTCTTTTTTAGTGGGCATTGTCATAGCTTATCAAGGTTCTGTTCAACTTAACAAGTTTGGTGCAAATATTTTCATTGTTGAAATGGTCTGTATTACTATGTTTAGAGAAATTGCTCCTTTAATGACAGCTATTGTAATAGCAGGAAGAACCGCCAGCTCCTACACAGCAGAAATAGGTGCTATGAAAATCACTGAAGAGATAGATGCCATGAAAACAATGGGGTTTGAGCCCACTATTTTTCTGACTCTTCCTCGCATATTTGCTCTTATTATTTCGTTACCTCTACTTATTTTCTTTTCAGATATAGTCTCTGTTTTTGCAGGTTCTGTTGTGGCGTATTTGGATTTAAATGTCTCTTTTGCTGAGTTTATTAACCGTATGAAAGACACTGTTGAACTTAAACACTTTCTTATTGGTATTTTTAAAGGCATCTTTTTTGGTATTGCTATTGCAGCAATTGGTTGTTACCATGGCTTTCAAGTTAAAAACAATACTACGAGTATTGGAAAATATACTACCATTAGCGTGGTCAATGCTATTTTTGTTGTTATTGCACTTAATGCTATTTTTTCAGTTATTTTAACTCAAAGTGGGATTTAATGGCGTTAATTACAGTAGAAAATCTAAGCACCCAGTTTGGAAAAAATGTTATTCATACCAATCTTAATTTTGAAATTAAAGAGAGTGAAATTTTCGGTATTTTAGGTGGAAGTGGAAGTGGAAAGACTACACTAATACGCCAAATGGTATTACTTCAAAATATTCAACAAGGAAAAATAAATATCTTAAATCAAGATATTTCTACTCTTGATTTAAAGCAAATACAAACCTTTAAGACCAAATTTTCTTATCTTTTTCAATTTGGTGCTTTGTACTCTTTTTTAAATGTTATTGAAAATATTAGTGTGATGCTTAAAGAGTATACCTCATTACCTAGCGAACTCATTGTTACCATTGCGTATACTTATTTAAATATGGTTGGTCTTCCTTTAAACAGTGCCACTCTTTACCCCTCACAATTAAGTGGAGGAATGAAAAAACGAGTAGCTTTAGCAAGAGCTTTAGCCATGGAACCAAAGATTTTATTTTTAGATGAACCCACAAGCGGACTTGACCCCTCAAGTACGCAAAGCTTCAATGAATTAATTGTACAATTACAAGAGTTACTCAATTTAACCATTATTATTGTAACCCACGATTTAAATACTATTAAAAATGTATTAACTCGTTTTGTGGTCTTAAATAAAACCATCGCATTTGAAGGAAACTACGAAGAAGCCCTCGAAAGCCAAGACCCATTTATTCAAAAATTTTTTACGCAGAGGGATTAAAATGGACACCAAAGTAAATTTTTCCAAAATTGGTTTTTTTGTTGTTATACTTTTTGCTTTACTATTGGCATTTATTTTTTGGTTGGGCAAGTATGGCTTTGAAAGTAAAAGATATGATTACTATACCATCTATTTTACAGAATCTATTTCAGGGCTTAATTTGGAATCGCCTATTAAATATAAAGGATTTGAAGTAGGAAGCGTTAAAAATATTAAAATAAATCCTAATAACTCTGAACAAATTGAGATATTAATCTCTATTCTTGAGGGTATCCCTATTAAAAAAGATAACTTTGGAACTTTAGGAACTTTGGGAATTACAGGTTTAAAGTATATTGAACTTAAAGGGGGTTCTCATGGTTCTGCTTTACTTGAAGAGAATGAAGACGAAAAGAAAGTAATCCGTTCAAAACAATCTATCATTGAATCTCTTGAACTTTCTACTAAAGATTTTAAAGATATTTTAATTCAAACCAAAAAATTACTCAGCGATGAAAATCTTGAAACATTTTCGCAATTGCTTCAAAATAACTCAAATAGCTTTAAAAATCTTGAAACATTTACCGCAAACTTAATTCAAAAAGATAAAGCACTTGACTCGCTACTAGAAAAATTTTCAAATTTTGCTGACAAAAGTGTAATTTCCTTTGAAATTATGAGTGATTCTGCAGCTACAGTTAAAACTTCTGCTGCTAGTTTTGAAGAACTTTCTAAAGGATTTTTAAAAGAGCTTAAAAATGGCTCATTTGATTTTAAAGATATTTCAAAAGAGAGTTTAGACAAACTCAATTTGGTTTTAGAACGTCTTGATTACACGTTAATTGAGTCGCAAAATTTTATTGAAGCCTTAGAAAAAAGTCCAAGCGATATTATTTTTAAACAAACAGCCATACAATATGGTCCAGGAGAATAACATGAAATATTTTTTACTTATTATTTTTTTACTAGCCCTTAGTGGATGCTCTTTTAAAGAAGTAAAACCAACAAGTCATTATACTTTAGAGGTTAAAAAAAGCCTACCTGTTTATGAAACTCAAGCAAAAAATATTTTAATTACCAAACCTATTTTAAATGCTCCTTATAATTCAAAAAATATTTTCTTTACACAAAAACCTTATGTTTTTGAACAGTATGCAGTAAATAAATGGATTGAATTGCCTCAACTAATGATTGAAAATATGCTATATGAAACCCTTCAAAATAGCTACTTATTTGAAAATGTTGCTTTGGAAAATTCAAAAACAACAAGTGATTACACTTTGCAAAGCCATGTAACAAAACTATTTCACGCATACAAAGCTTCACACTCTTTTGCTCTTGTCTCTATAAAGTTTACTCTTTCAAACAAAAACAAAACTCTTGATATTTTTTATGCTAAAAAAGAAATTTTATGCGAAGAGAATACTCCGTATGGATTTGTAAAAGCTTCAAATAAAGCATTTGAAGAAATTTCCATAGAACTTTTAGAACACCTTGAAAAAAGTAGCTTATTAAAATAATGTTCAAACTATTTTGACTTTAAAAGAGTATTTTTATATAACTTTATAAAATAGTTAAATAAAATTTACTTTTTTAAGGGCTATAAAACAGACCTAACTGTAAAATAGATCTTTACTTTTTTGTTAATTATCTTACAAAAAAAATATTTAAATAATGGAGCATTCATATGGAAAACAAAATCAATATTGCCATTGCAGGGTATGGAAACTTAGGAAGAGGAGTAGAACTCTCAATTTCTAAAAACCCAGATATGAAACTAGTTGGAGTTTTTTCAAGAAGAGATCCAAAAAGTGTAGAGACAATTTTTAAAGATACCCCCATTTTTGCTATTGATACAATTTTAAATTACAAAGATAAAATAGATGTTTTAATTCTTTGTGGCGGTTCAAAAGATGACCTGCCCGTTCAAGGTCCAGAGTTTTCAAAACACTTTAATATTGTAGACAGTTACGATACTCACGCCAAAATTCCAGAGTATTTCCAAAGCGTAGATACTCCTTCAAAACAAAATAACAAAGTAGCGCTTATTTCTATTGGTTGGGATCCAGGAATGTTTTCAATCAACAGACTCTATGGAGAAGCTCTTTTACCCGATGGTGAAACGTACACATTTTGGGGCAAGGGTTTAAGTCAAGGACACTCAGATGCCATTAGAAGAGTAAACGGTGTAAAAGCAGGTGTTCAATACACGATTCCTTCAAACGATGCCATACAAAAAGTACGAAGTGGCGTTCGTCCAACACTTTCTACCAAAGAAAAACACACCAGAGAGTGTTATGTTGTTTTAGAAGATAAATCTTTAGCAAAAGAGGTAGAAAATGAAATTAAAACTATGCCTAACTATTTTGCAGATTATAGTACAACCGTGCATTTTATAAGTGAAGAAGAGTTAAGAAAAAACCACAGTAAAATGCCACACGGTGGGTTTGTAATACGAAGTGGAAGTTCCAGCAAAGAGAATAATCAAGTAATAGAATACTCCATTAACCTTGACAGTAACCCAGAATTTACAGCAAGTGTAATTGTTGCATATTCTAGAGCTGCCTACCGATTGAGCCAAAAGGGAGATTTTGGGGCAAAAACTGCATTTGATATTGCTCCTGGACTTTTATCCATTAAATCCCCACACGAACTGAGAAAAGAGCTTTTATAAGCTCTTTTCAATGAGTAAAATCCCCATTTTTTCGATATTTTCTTCAAAAATGACAAATTCTTCAGATTTAAATTGTATTTACCTAAAATTTCAATTATAATATAACAAATTAAAATATAAAAGGTATATCGTGACTATAAAAAGTAAAATCTTAATTCCCGTAGCGCTAATTATTGCATTTTCCTATATAACCTTAGGTTATATTATGCTTTCAAATAATTATCAAGGACATTATTCAAACTTACAACAAAAAGAGCTCAATATCTCTAAAAATGAAGCTTTTTATGTTGATAAATTTTTAGAATCTAAAGTCAATATTATTTCAGCAATGGCAACAAAAATCTCTTTTTTCAACCGAGAGTATGAACTTGAAAAAATTCGAGCTATTTCAAATTTAGCCAAAGATGCAGGGACATTTAGTTCTGTATATATTGGCTTTGAAGCCGATGGTTTTATGACCAGATGGAGTGGGAAAGACAGCAGTTTAGAAAAAGATAATTACGATGCAAGAACCAGACCTTGGTACAAACAAGCCGTAGAGACAAAAAAAGAGGGAATTACTACTCCGTATATTGATGCCGCTACAAAAAAACTGACCATATCTATTTTTGCCCCTATTTTTGACAATAATATTTTAATAGGAGTGGTGGGTTCTGATATTTATTTAGATGAAATTGTTAAAACCGTTTTAAATATTAACATAGATGACAACGGGTTTGCGTATTTAGTAGATAACAAAGGAAATACTTTAATTCATGCCAATGAAGAGTTAATTAATAAAGAAAATCTTACCTTTAAAAAAGTCTTTGAAAGCAAAGAAAATTTTGGAGAGGTTAAAGTAGGGAATTTAGATAAGCTAATCTCATATGCAAGTGTTCCTATTGCGTCTTGGTATTTATGCATAGAAATAGATAAAAAAATTGCTTTTGAACCAATATATGATGAACTTATTAAATTTACTCTAATTTCAATTGCTTTTCTTCTTATAACCATTATTGGATTTATTGTTTTTCTAAATAAAGCCCTAGCTCCCCTTCCTTCATTACAAAAAGGGGTTATCTCATTTTTTGAATATTTAAAAGGAAATCAAAGCCAAATTAGTACCTTAGATATTCGTACAAATGATGAATTTGAAGTAATGTCGAAAGAGATAAATGCAGGAATTCAATCAGTTCAGCTTACCTTACAAGAAGACAAAGAGTTTATAAAAGATGTTCAAACGGTTATGACTAAAATTCAAAAGGGTGATTTTAATCAAACCATACAGTTTGATACTCATACTCCAACACTAAAGGATTTAAAAGAGACGATTAATTTAGGCTTGTTAAACTTACAACAAAGTTTTCAAAAAATTAACACTATTTTAGATGAATATATCTCTATGAACTACTTAAATAAACTCCATATTGAGCATGTGGATAAAAACAGTACCGTTGCACAATTAGCACAAAAAATTGATACCTTACGATTAACCATTACTCAAATGCTCATTGATAATAAGAAAAATGGAATAACTCTGCACAGCAGCGCTGAAAATTTAATGACCAATGTTAATACTTTATTTACAGCTTCCAATCAAGCAGCCGCTAGTTTAGAAGAGACAGCATCTGCTTTAGAAGAAATAACTTCTACTATTACAAGCAACTCTCACAATGTAGTACAGATGTCTTTATATGCCAATGAGTTAAGAGATTCTGTAAAAAATGGAGAGACTTTAGCCAATAAAACCACAGAATCTATGGACAATATAAACGAAGAGGTGCATTTGATTGATGAAGCTATTAGTGTAATTGACCAAATTGCCTTTCAAACAAATATTCTAAGTCTCAATGCAGCCGTTGAAGCAGCAACGGCAGGAGAAGCGGGGAAAGGGTTTGCAGTTGTTGCTGCGGAAGTGCGAAATTTGGCTTCAAGAAGTGCAGAAGCTGCAAAAGAGATTAAGACATTAGTTGAAAATGCTACTAGTAAAGCCAACAGTGGAAAAGGAATTGCCAGTTCCATGATTGAAGGGTATAAGGGATTAAATGAAAATATCTCTAAAACACTAGAGTTGATTAACGCAGTTGCAAGTGCCAGTAAAGAACAACAAGTAGGAATTGAACAAATTAACAATGCCGTTACGTCTTTAGATGAACAAACTCAACAAAATGCACGAACCGCTTCTTATACTCATGAAATTGCTAAAGAGACGTTAGGGTTAGCAAAAACTGTATTACAAGACAGCGAAGAGAAGATTTTTGATGAAAATGAGAACAACTCTTTAATTAAGAAGTCTTAGAAAATTATTGAATTCTTATTTAAGAGTATAAGTAAACCAAACCCTATTAAAGAGGGTTTGGTTTTTAAAATTACTCTCTAGTCGTTTACTTCAAAATAATATTAGTATTTTTAATATTTTCAATTAGTACCGTAGCATATGAAGCTTTAGGAAGGAAAAAAGAGAGTTTGCACTGTTGCTCTTTAGCGTTATATTGAACTTGTATATTAGTAGGATATACTAAGCAAGCTCGGCGTAAGCCTTTTTGAACCACCATCATGTCGTCATATTTTTCCTCTATTTTTCTAGCATCACCCATACTTCTAAAAACATTTCTTCCACATAAAAGCCCCGTAGGCACAATTTTTCTAGCTTCAAAATCAGCTTCTATGGCAGGGGTTATCTCTTTTGGAGTAAAAAATTTGCCGTCTTTTAGTTGTAAAAAAACATCCCCATTTAAAAGAGAAAAACTTTCTTTACTTTGTTCAATTCTTTTAACAAGCCATTTGTTGAAGAAATTACTTTGATAAGCCGATATAAGCATTTTTTCCAACTTAGCATCTTTTATTTTTAACTCACCTTCAACAATTTTTTGAGCTTTTTCTAAATTCTCTTTAATATCTTTTCCAAAGCGCTGAAATCCAAAAAAGTTCGGCATTCCTACTTTTGAAATTTCTTTTACTCGTTGTTCTATTAAAATTAACTCTTCTTTAGAAACATTATGTAAATTAATAGCAAAATGATTTCCTTTCAAATCTCCAATATTAAGTTTAGTTGAGTGCAAAGAACTGTCTATTATATTTATCTTCCCATGTTTAAAGCGTTTAATATCTTTAGAATATTTTCTAGGAACAGAAATATATTGCGTTGTGGTTGCATGTTTATCTTTTAATCCTGCGTAGCCTAACTCATGCTCATAAATATTTAAGCCTTTGGCTAACTTTTCTAGTAAATCCCATGTACCTAAATTTTCTTTCTGAATTTTTAAAACAATAAAGTTTCCTCTATTAGTAAACTCTATTGGCTCTTCATTAACTATAAAATCGTCTTTATTTTGGTAAAAATTAAAATTTAAAGGGGTGTATTTTTGTGAAAAAACTCGTTTCATATTATCTTTCTTTTATTTAAGTGTGGCAAGTATAGCCAAAAGTGCATAAAAAAAGCACCCTCGTATAGGTGCTTCTTTTTATTAATAAGGGAGTTCGAAATTTAGTTTTGTTGCTGCTTCAATAAGCTGTACTAATCTTATTGATTGAAATATTATACTCTGTAAGCATTAATGGCATGACAATCAAAAGTTAATCAAAGGTTAATGTTTAAGTTAAGTTACAAGAGATAAAAAAAGCACCGCTTTTGCAGTGCTTTTTTAGTTATTAGAAAGGAGAATGAAAAAATCAAAGTAAGTTCGTATTCTTACTCTTGGAATAATTATACACCCCAATCATTAACTTTAAAACAACCAAAGGTTAATGATGCGTTAACGGCGTAATTGATTAAACTACTACTCATTGAAAATAATTTTTAATAGTTTTGTATTATTAATAACTTCATTGGTACCATAAGCAACTGCTAGCAATGGTTCATCTGAAACTTTTACAGGCAATTTAATGGCATTAGAAATATAGACATCTAGCCCCCTTATTAAAGAACCTCCTCCTGTTAAAATGACACCATTATCAACTGCATCTGAAGCTAAATCAGGTGGAATGTTTTCTAACACACTTTTTATAACCATAACTATCTCTTTAAAAAGTTCATTCATTGCCATTCGCACACTTTCGCTGCTTAATTCAATGGTAGAAAGAAACCCAGCACTGTCTCTTCCTTTGACTTTAATTTTTAATTCTTGTTCAAGTTTTATAGCTGTACCTATTTCTATTTTAATTTGTTCTGCAGTTTTTTCACCAATATATAAATTATAATTTTGTCGTACATAGTTAGTAATAGCTTCATCAAACTTATTTCCAGCAGCTCTTGAAGCTTTACAAATAACCAAACCACCCAATGAAGTAACAGCAACTTCTGTGGTACCAGCTCCAATATCAACTATTAAATGCCCTTCAGGCTCACTTACAGGAATACCTGTTCCAATTGCAGCAGCCATTGGTTCTTCTATTAAAATAACATCTCTAGCACCTGCGTTTATTGCAGAGTCTTTAACTGCATTTCGCTCCACAGGTGTTACACCAAATGGCACACAAATAACTACGCGTGGTTTTATAAATGATTTTCTATTATGGATCTTGTTAATAAAATGTCTTATCATAATTTCAGTAATTTCAAAATCAGAAATAACCCCTGCTTCAATGGGTTTTACCGCTTTTATATTAGGCGGTGTCTTTCCTAACATTTGTTTGGCTTCTTGTCCTACCGCTAATATTTTTCTCTTGCCAAATCTGTCTTCTTGAACTGCAACTACGGAAGGTTCATTAACTACAATTCCGCGTTCTTTAGTACAAATAACAATATTAGCTGTGCCTAAATCCATTGCAATATCTTTAGAAAAAAGACCAACTATTCTATTTAAAAACATTCTTCACCCTTTCGTAAATACATCGCTTATTGTAACGATAATTTGTTAAAGAATTGCTACATTTCTGTAAGCTTCTATTACTCTTTTACGCGAAAATGCAATAGAAACAGTAGATTTTGGATATTTCACAAAAGAATTCTTAATCACACCCTCTTCTTCATGAAACCATTTAGCATCCACTGCTTCAAGTTCTGGTAACATTTTTTTAATAAACTTCCCCTCTTTATCAAACTTTTTAGACTGGGTATACGGATTAAAAATTCTAAAATATGGAACACTGTCAGCTCCTGTACTAGCAGCCCATTGCCACGAACCCACATTAGAAGAGGCTTCATAATCTAAAAGTTTACTTGCAAAATATTCTTCGCACTTTTTCCATGGGATTAAAAGATTTTTTGTAGCATATGAAGCCGTTATCATGCGAAGTCTATTGTGCATTAGTCCTGTAGAGTTGAGCTGTTGCATAGCAGCATCAATAATAGGAACTCCCGTTTTTGCACTGCTCCATAGTTCAAACGCTTCGTTGCTATTAGGGTAAATTAAAATTTTCTCATTGAAATTTTCAAATTCACTTTTTGGAAAATGGTATAAAATGGTATTGTAAAACTCTCTCCAAAAAAGCTCTTTTATAAAGCACTCAACGCCTTCATTTGATTTTATTTTTCGCATTTCGTTAAAAATTTGTTTAGGCGAAATAAGCCCAAATCTTAAGTGGACAGAGAGCTTCGAAGTGGCATCTTTATCAAAATAATCTCTATTTTTTTCATACATTTCAACTTTTGTTTTAAACTCTGTTAAAAGTTCAAAGGCGCTTTGATATAAAAAAGAGGGTAAAATTTGTTCTTTAAATCCTAACTCCTCAAGCGTAGGAAAAGCATCATAATCAAAAGGTATTTTAACCAGCTCTTTATTTCTTTTGTACTCTTCAATATGCGAAGCTTGCCAAAGGAAATCGACACTTCTATAAAAAGGAGTAAACACTTTATAAGGAGTTTTGTCTTTTTTTAGCTGTTCTTGTGGGTTAAGCAAAAAAGAGTCTAAATATCGGTTCATAGGCAGAAGTGTCTCTATTTTTTTATCTCTTTTTATAGCATATTCATCAAAATCTACAGAACACAATACTTTTGAAAATCCATATGGTAAAAGTTGTGTGAAAATATCTTCTGGTTTTCCATAAAAAATTGCCAAATCTAAACCAATTTCTTTAAGCTTATTTTTTAAATCTATTACGCTTTTATATATAAAGCTTACTCGCTTGTCCTCTTTGTCTAATTTGCTTAAAATATTTGTATCAAATATAAAAATAGGCAAAACTTCTTTTTGAGCATAGGCTAAAATAGCACTATCTTCTATTCGTAAATCTCGTCTAAACCATAAGATTTCTCTCACTTATACGCCTTTATACTTGAACGAAGTGCTAACTCTTTTGGGTATGGGTTTAAAAATTTTTGTGTTTTTAAATACTCAATATTAAAGCGTGTTACATATATATTAATAATTTTAATAACAGCAATTAAAGGAATAATTTGCTCTTTATACTCTTCTAAAGTTGCTAAAATAATCTCTTTTTCGCCTTTAGTAATCTCTTTTTTAAAGTATCCATAAATATGCATTAAAACATTATATGTTTTTGCAATATCCCCTTTTTTACTTATTGCTTCTAAAAATCCTTGTTTATACTCAGTTAAAACCTCATCTAAACTCTTTTTAGCATGATTTGCAACCAAATTGCCAAGATTTTTATAATACTTTTGCGATTTCGCATAAATAAGATATTTATAGCTTGTATGAAATATTACTAAATCATTAAAAGAGGGTTTGTTTTCTAAAAATTCATGTAAATCTTTATATGCAAAAATCTGCATTAAAAAGTTCTCTTTTAGCCAATCATCATGAAGTCTTCCCTCTTCTTCAAGTGGTAGATAAGGGTACAATCTTTTAATCTCAGCAGCAAAAAGCCCTACTCCTTTTTTCTCACTAGGTGCATTTATCTCTTGATAAACTTTAACTCTCTCCATTCCACAAGTAGGTGATTTTGACTTTAAAATAAACCCACACAAATTATCATTTTCAATTTTTTTAGCACTCGTAGTTGATATTTCTTGAAGTTTCAAAGTTACATCTTCATTGGTTTTATTATTTTTTGCATAAATATTATCTTCTACTTCAACTAAACGAATACTATCCCTAGGACTTCCAAATATTATATCTTCAGGACAATACGCAACTATTTCAAAATATTTTTGCAATATTTTAACTACATACTCATCTTTTGCATGTGCTCCATCATAACGACACAAATTTCCTAATAAACAAGCAGATACGCCTAATTTCATTCTATTCCTTTATTTTTTTAACTCTATTTAAATATATAATTACTAGTAAACAAACAAAAAGCACAGAGGCTAATATGGAAATTACAAAGTAAGTGCCTCCTTCTTCTTGTGTGAAAGGAAGTGTTGTTGTGTTCATTCCAAAAAATCCAACCAAAAAATTTAACGGTAAAAATATTCCTGAAAGCAGTGTCAATACATAAATGGTTTTGTTCATTCGTTCATTGCTATAACTGGCATGAAAGTTATAAAGTGCGTCAAGTTTTTCCAAAGCATGAGCTGCTGTTCTGCCTGTTCTTTCTAGATGTTCAAGTAAATCACTAAAATTAATCTCTAAAAAATCCTCTTCAATTTTATAGTTTTTAATAAAAGATTTCATCGCTTCTATTGCTTTTTCTATAACACGATTAATTTTAATTAAACTGTTTTTATAAAAAAACCATTTATGATTAAATCCGTTGATATGTTTATTCTCATACAACTCATCTTCAATATCTTCAATTTTATCATACATCTCATAAGTCATATTCATAGCAATATCTATTTTTTCATTTAAAAGCTCATAAAAGCCTTTTATATCGACTAAATCCTTAAATTCATGATTGCTTTTGTTGTATAAATAATAGGATTCATTCGTCATTACAAAAGCATAACTCTCATTTTGAAAGGTTCTCTTTTCATACGGCAATCGTATAATTAAAATATCATACTCTTTTTCTTGCATAAAAATAGAGGGGTGAATTGGATTTTTTATATCTTTTAAGTGAAATTCATCTAAATTAACTCTCATATAACATACTCTATATTACTGTTGTTGCTTTTAGGTTTTTTCAACTTTATAATAGGTTTTTGAATAAACAGATTATTAGGGTAAATAATTAAATCGCCATCATCACTTAGCATATGAATTTGAAAAAGTGAAATTTCCACTATTTTTCCACTAACACCATTGTCGCCATCTAAAATTTTAATACTCTCTCCTACTTTAGCGGGAAAGGTAAAAAAAATAATTACACTTGAAGTTATATTGCTTAAAATAGACCATTGAGCAAACAAAGCAATTCCAATAACTGCAAAAATAGAGGAGATAAAAATCAAAATGCCATCAAATTTCATGCTCCATATAGCAGCACTTAAAAAAACAGCTATTAATATTACAATTATATTAATACTTTTAGAGATATAATAAATGCGTTTTTCATTCTCTTCTTTATATAAACCCATTTTATTTAAAGAGTACTTTGAAAGCTGAAGCGTTGCAACTGTTCCTACTATTAGAATAATTGTCATTATTATATTGTTGTTAAATAACTCACTCATTCTATTATCTCTTCATTATTTAGTTCATAAAATTCACTTTGTGCAATTGCATTGTCATTGAAAAACCCTAACTTGTCTTCAGCACTTTCTAGGTTTTTTATTTTAGCAATATGAAAAATAGCATCCCCTTCTTGCACTAAAGGAATTTCTGATTTCCCAATTATTACGCCATTGAACACTGCTTTTATTTCAAAACTTTTATCGCCTAAAGGCTCATCTATATATGCAATAATTTCATCTTGTTGTACAATATCGCCAAGTGCTTTAATAGTTCGTATCATCCCACTTTCGTTTGAACGAATCCACTGGCTTGTGCGTGAAACAATTGGTGTTTTGCTCTGTTTGCTTTTACTAGATTTTGGCAACATATCGTACGCTCTAAGTACATTTATGATTCCTTTTACTCCAATACGAATTGAAATTTCATCAAAACGCAATGCTTCTCCTGCTTCATAAAGCAAAATAGGAATACCTTGATCTTGTGCAACTGCTCTTAAAGAACCATCACGAAGTTCAGAATGCAAAATAACGGGTGCTTGAAACGCTTTTGCTAATGTAAAAGTCAACTCATTGTCAATATTTGTACGAAGTTGTGGCAAATTAGACTTATGAATTGAAGCTGTATGTAAATCAATGCCTAAATCACAGTGCTGCACCACTTCATCAAAAAAAATCTTTGCCACACGACTGGCCAATGATCCTTTATCGCTTCCTGGAAAACTACGATTTAAATCCCGTCTATCAGGCAAATACCTTGAAAGAGTCATAATTCCATAGACATTGACAATGGGTACTAAAATAAGAGTTCCCTTGAGTTTTTGAAGAATAGTAAGCTTTCTAAGCCGCCTGATAATCTCAATACCATTAAGCTCATCGCCATGAATAGCGGCACTTATAAACACCACCGGTCCTTCTCTTCGCCCCCTTATAACGCGTAAAGGAAGTCGTGTAGGAGTATTGTAAAGTTTTGGAAGTTCTATGTTAATAGTCATATTGCTTCCTTTTGGAACCTCAATGCCCCCTAAAACAAATTTACCGCGTGTTGACATTAGGCTCCAATATTATCTTTTTTTATCTTTCTTTTTTTAGAATTAATATCGCATCTTGGACTAACACTGTTTTCAATAAAATCCATAATTTTACTTGCAATATCAATACCCGTTGAGCTTTCAATTCCCTCAAGACCAGGAGAAGAGTTTACTTCCATAACCAAAGGTCCTCTAGCAGATGGAATCATATCAACTCCACAAATACCTAAGCCCATGGCTTTTGCAGCTGCCAATGCTGTGGCTTTTTCTACTCTATTTAGTTTATAAGCAGTAGCACTTCCACCTTGATGTAAGTTTGATCTAAAATCGCCCTCGGCACCTTGTCGTTTCATAGCGCCTACAATTTCACCACCTACAATGAAAACTCGAATATCCGCGCCTCCTGCTTCTTCAATATACTCTTGAACCAGCAAGTTAACATCCATTCCATAAAAGGCATCTAAAACCGATTTAGCGGCTTTTTCGCTGTCTACTAAAACTACACCCACACCTTGTGTGCCTTCAAGAATTTTTAACACCAATGGAGCTCCTCCACTTAATGCAATCACATCTTTGGCATTAGATTTATTTGAAGCAAAAACAGTTTTTGGCATATCTACGCCATTTTTAGACAAAATTTGTAAACTTCGTAATTTATCTCGGCTTCTTTTTATGGCTAAACTCCCAGTTGCTGTAAAAACATCCATCATCTCAAAGTGTCGCACCATTGCAGCACCATAAAAAGTTCTACTCGCCCCCACTCGTGGAATAATAGCATCAGGAGCAGGTAATTCTTTTCCCAAATAGTTTATTTTAAGTTCATTTTTCATAATTTCAATGCTGCATTTTAAATAATCAATTACCCGAATTTCCCAACCTCGTTGTTTACCAGCTTCTACCAATCTTTTCGTTGAATATAAATTTGGATTTCTCGATAATACATACACTCTCATACTTTGCCTTTATTGTTTGCATTTGTTTGGGTTAGATACTCTTGCGAGACATCAACTAAAAATCTTTTATTTAAAAATTGTCGTCCAATTAACATTGGGTATTTCATATCTGCACGGTTTGTTAAAGAAATAACACTTTTATACTGTTTTCCGAAAAATTGAAGTGTCACTTTAATAGAAGGGCGAAGTTGTGTCTCACCATTTGAACTTTTAACTCGTTTTAACTTATGCAAAGGCATTTTCATTTGCTTGTCATGATAAGAGGGGTGAACTTCGTCTAAGAGCTTAAAATGCACAAAATTATTCTCATCTACAAAAATATCATCACAATGCAACGCATTGGAGTCTGCTCCTGTGTCAATTTTAGCATCTATATCATAAAGCTCCAACTCAATAATACTCACCACTTCCCTTCTGCCTATAATTTTTTTTATACTCATTTTGTATCCTAAATTAAAAGAATATTATAGCAAAAAGAACCCTATAACTATTAATATTATTATGAACTATTTTTAAAGGAGTTTTTGAAAAAAAAGTGGCATAATTTAATGGATTAATTTACGCATATGTGTTGCACTTTTAGTATGTATTAGAGTTATTTGTTTTAAGGAAAATGTACTTGAGTTTATAATTGAAAAATTTTATGAAATATTTAAATTTTAAGAAAAGATTGCTCCATTTAAAAAATGGAGCGGGAGACGAGACTCGAACTCGCGACAATCTGCTTGGAAGGCAGAAGCTCTAGCCAACTGAGCTACTCCCGCTCATCTATGGTGCGGATGAACAATAAAAGAACCTTTATCGTTTTCGCAGATTCGAATTATAGGTATCTTTTCCTTAAAAATCAATTAATACACTTTCTAAATTGAACTTGCGGTTGAACCAAAAAGGTTTAACTATGAACACAAAATATTTAATTAAAAAAGGTAATTGCTTTTACTTTAAAAGAAAAATTCCAAACAACCGCAAGTGTATAACAATTTCTCTTCAAACAGATAGCCTAAATCTAGCAAAATATCTGATTAATATGATAAACTTTAATTTTACAAAATTATTTTTATTATATTTGGGCAAAATGGATACACAATTAGAAGAAAAAGATGAAGTTATAAAGTATATAAAGGAACTTCTTAAAAAATATGTTTTAGAAGCTATTGTTGAATATGGAGAATTAGAAGAGTTAAGACATCAAGATTTTACATATATTAATGAAGATGGTATTCCCCTTGATGGAGGACATCCCTATTCTATTGAAAAAGCAAAAGCTGAAATCCATTTGGGAATTCATAATGAAGAAATTAGGGAAAATCTCTATAACAGAATTATAAAAAGAACAAATATTACAAATGAAGAAATAAACAAAATTGCCAAAAACAAACAAGGTATTCTAAAATTTAAACTCCTAAAAGCTGAAAATGAAATTTTATTATATGATAACGCAAGAAACAATCAAATTTTAGAAGTTCCAAATCTTTTAAAAGAAGAATTTAGAGAATTTACAAATTTAGATTTTCAAAAAAGTTATGAAGCGAAACAAGAAGAATTTCAAAATGCTCTAAAAATAAAACAATCACAAACCACAATTCATAATAACGATTATTATACTAAAACTCTTTTAGAATTAAAAGAAGAGTATTTACAAAAAAGAATAAAAGAGGGATTAAAAGACCCTAAAAGATATGATACTGATATTCAAATGCTCATAGAAATTACAAATAAAACCTATGCCATTGAAATCACACAAGAAGATATGAAAGAATTTGTTATCATTCTTGAACATCTTCCCGACAAAAACAAATTTGGAAAACTGTATCAAGAAAATTCTTATAGAGAAATATATAAGTTATATGAAAAAATGAAATGGGAAAAAAATTCCATAACAACTGTAAATAATAGAATCATTAGAATATCTGCGTTTTTAAATTGGTGCGTAGATGATGAATATTTAGATAAAAACCGACTAGCCAATAAAAAAACAAAAATAATTAGCAAAAAAAAGGCTAAAAAATGGGAGAGAATCTCATATACAAATGAAGATTTAGATAGATTATTTAAATCTTCTTGGTATACGATGGATTTACTTTTAAATTTAAAAAAACATCCCGATAAAATATTTGCTCCTTTACTTGGACTATATCAAGGATTTAGAGTTAACGAACTCTCCTCTTTATATATCAAAGATATATTAACTATTAAAAATATTAATTGTATTAATATTGAAGAAGATGAAGAGGATAAACACATAAAAGGTGATTTATCAGAAAGAATTGTTCCAATTCATCCAAAGCTTATTGAAGTTGGTTTTTTAGATTATGTTGCTTATCAAAAGAAAAAAGGACAAAAGAGAATTTTTCCAAATTTATATTATACGAATGGCAAAGGCTATGGACAAGCCTTTTCAAAAAAATTTAATAAAAAAAATTTTAAAGCAGAATTTATAGATGAAGATTTTTTACAAAGTGGAGCAAAAAAAAGAAAAGATTTTCATAGTTTTAGGCATACCTTTACAGAAAATTTAAAAGATGTTAAAGGTGTTCAAGATGGAGCATTGGATTATCTAAATGGACATTATAATGATTCACATTCTCAAAAAACTTATGGAAAAAGAAATATGGAGAGATTATATAAAATTATTAGTAAGTTGGAATATGATTTTGATTTGACAGAGATTGAGAATGAAATTAGAAGATATTTAAAGAATTGATATAATTTCTAATATCTAAATAGTGGAGATTTTAATCATCTCCACCAACACTAAACACCCTAAATTAGGGGCTTCATTTTTAAATTAATTGGGAGTGTTAGAAATTCCGTGTCAATCTGATAAAATTAAAATATCAAGGATTGACAATGGAAGAACAATTTGACTTCGATGAAGTTTTAAAAGAATTTAGAAGTGGAAAGAAACTTACAGGTAAAGGTGGACTTTTATCTCCACTTATAAAACAACTCACAGAAGCAGCTTTAGAAGCTGAAGTGGAATCGCATATTGCTAATGATGTTCTAAATGGAAATAAGAACAGAAGAAATGGTGTCAATAAAAAAACTATCAAAGGCACCAGTGATGGAACCTTTGAACTTGAAACCCCAAGAGACAGAAATGGTACCTTTGAACCTCAAATAGTAAAAAAGCATCAAACTACAATCTCAAATGAAATAGAAGAAAAAATACTTTCAATGTATGGACTTGGAATGAGCTATAATGATATATCATCTCACATTGAAGAGATATATAACGTATCTATATCAACAGCAACCATAAGTACAATTACAGACAAAATTATATCAAAGGTTAAAGAGTGGCAAAGCAGACCACTTGATTCAATTTATCCCTTTGTATGGCTTGATGCTATTCATTATAAAATAAAAGATGGTGGTAAGTATGTATCAAAAGCCGTTTATACTGTTCTTGGAGTTGATATGGAAGGGAAGAAAAATATATTAGGGTTATATCTATCTGAATCTGAAGGAGCCAATTTCTGGCTTAGTGTTCTAACCGATTTAAACAACAGAGGATTAAAAGATATACTCATTGCTTCTGTTGATGGTTTAAAAGGCTTTCCTGAAGCTATAAAGACAATATTTCCACAAACAGAAGTACAACTATGTATCATACATCAAATACGAAATTCGATAAGATATGTGGCTTCTAAAAATCATAAAGAATTTATGTCTGATTTAAAACCTGTTTATCAAGCGGTATCTAAAGAAGTAGCCGAGCAAGAACTTCAAAAGCTTGATGAGAAGTGGGGTAAACTCTATCCTATTGTTATTCAATCTTGGCAAAATAAATGGGAAAATCTATCTGTGTACTTTAAATACCCGCCAGAGATTAGAAAGGTCATTTATACGACCAATATTATTGAATCTGTACATCGTCAATTTAGAAAACTGACTAAAACCAAAGGAGCATTTCCTAATGAGAATTCACTTTTAAAACTGCTCTATATGGGAATACAAAATGCTACTAAGAAATGGAATATGCCTATGTGGAATTGGAACCTTACCCTCTCTCAATTGGCTATATTTTTTGAAGGCAGATTGGAGGATGAACTTAAAATTTAAAAGATTATATGAAGTATTAATATATATTTTTAATGTTATAAAATTACTAAATTCTTAAAGAGCGTTTTATACTCTCTTTAAGAAGTAAAAGTGCTGTTAGTTTGTTTTTGAATAGGAGGACAAGGAACGGTTCCATAGGAACAGAAAACACAACAGTCTTCTCCTATTGGTCTAATAACTTCATTACAATTTTTACATTGATAAAAGAATTGACATGCATCAGTTGGCATAGTCTCTTCTTCTTTATGTCCACACTTAGGACAAGTGATTATTGATTTTAATTGAATTTCCATAACTTACTCCTTTTATAATAACTCTTTAATAACCTTTTTGACATCCTTTAGACAACATTTTCCAGATGGATTTTGATGTTCACAATCACACCCAATACTATTCATTTTTCCAGAAATATCTTCAATGGCATTTGTTTTACCAAATTTACTTATTTCATCAGATATTTTCTCTTTTGTCCAATTAAAACAGTAACAAACTGTTTTAGGACTTGACCATTCTTTTATGCCAACTTCTTTTATTAAATGCTCTTGTTTAATTATCTCATTAGGTTTAAAATAGATAACTTCACAATTTGGAGTTTGGCAATAAAAGAAGTCTTCAATTGATAAAAGTTCTTTTATATACTCATTTTTAACTAAAGATTTAATGGTAATAGGCGATACCTCTTTAGCTTTGTCTTTACAAATGGGGCAGACGTCTTTTGTATAAAAACTTAACATCAATTATCCTTTTCAATTTTCTTATGCGTAGTAGATGTAAAACCTGTTGTATCAATTGCCTTTTTAATATCTTCAATTGTTGTTTTACTACTATCAAACTTTATATTTGCATTTCCAGTTTTATATGATATATCTAAATTAACTATACCATCTTGTGTATGTATTGCATTACCAACGGTAGCCTCACAAGCTGGACAAGTCATATCTGAAATTTTCACATCATATGTAACTATATTTTTTTCTTGTACAATCACAACATCTTTTTTACTATCTTCTTTTATAAAGTAATCTCCATAATAAGGAAAAGAAATCGTTACAATTGCAAATACTGTTACTAAAGATAAGAATGTTTTTGTTCTTACAAAACTTATTTTCTCTTGGGTTTCACACTCACAAGAAATTTCTTCTTTTGGTTTTAGTTTTTCCCACCAAACATAAGCTAATACTAATACAGTCAATCCTATAAAATAAGGTCTAAATGGGTCTAACCAAGAAAATGTAGAAGCTAAACCTGCTGAACCTGCTAATACAGCTAAAACTGGAGTAATACAACACAAGGAAGCTCCAAGTGAAGCAATAATACCTGTTAGAATTTTTTTATCCATAACTTACTCCTTAATACTGTTTTCAAAAAAGTGTTTAATATCATCATTAATAAAATAAAAGATAGTTGCTCCATCTCTTACATTATCAATAACATTACCATCTTTTAATTTTCTTAAATGCTGTGAAGTTGCTGATTGACTGATATTTAAAATATCACTAATATCACAGACACATAACTTTTCATAATTAATTAATAAATAAACAATTGAAAGTCTGGTTTCATTACCTACTAAAGAGAATATTTCACTTTTCTTTTTTAGTAAGTTCTTCTGCTCTTTTATTAAATCCTGTGCCTGATTGATTAGTTCATAATCAACTTTTTTTCTAATACATTGTGGGTTTATATTCATAAGATTCCTTTCTTATTTAAACATATTATAATATTCTAATATGTAGAGTTTGTGTAGTTGTAAAGAAAAGTAATTAAAGGATATAATTTTTTAAAATCTTTAAATTTAAGTTTGGATATGATAGGATTTCCATATCAGATTTTAAATTGACACGTAATATTTAACGGTCTCAATTAATTCGTTAAGTATCTCACTAATGTAGCACATTAAATTAGAAAAATATTATCATAATATTCATAATTTTTTAATCAACCCTTCTGATACTATTTCTATCTTTTGGAAAAACTAATCCTTTTGTAGTCATTAATGGAATATTACTTGGCATTACTAATAAATCTCTTTTAGAGATATTGAAATACTTTGTATATGTTTCTTCAAGATTTAATATACAACTCTTATTTTTCAGTTCTTCAATTTCTCTACATTTATCAGCAATAAAATTTGATATATTATAAACATATTTAAATATATCAATTCCAAATTCATATATTTCACCATCAAGAGAGAATTTTGGTAAATTTACAAGTTCATCAACTTTATCAATAATTTCACACTCAATAAATTCACACATCAGTTCTATTTGCTTATCAACATATTTTTTATTATCATTATTTTTGATAAAACTTTGAATAGCCTTAGCAAAATCTTTCATAGATATTATTAAATGCCTATTATTTTCATAAATTCCCCATTCTTCAAATTCTACAAACATTGAATACTCTTCAATATCCTCAACATGGTGAAAATAATTTCTAATAACTCTTAAAATTACGAATTCTGGTATATCATTAATTTTACAGTTAAATTTATCTCTTAACTTATCAGCAAGAGAATGTAAATTTTCTAAATAAGTCATAAATGTTGTAATACTTTTTTTTTCAGAATATTCAATCTTTAATAGAATAGCTTCACTCTCAAAATATCTATCTATAAATCTATTATCTTCCATATTTTTCCTTAATAAAATAACATTAATTTTATTATACTTCTTATTCCTGATACTTTTTATTAAATAAGATAAAAGAACAACGGAGAATGGCAAAGCCATTCCCCTTATGTTCAAACTATTTGTTAATCCAACTTTGAAAATACTTAATAATTGAAGATTGAATTTCTTTTGATAAATAAGGCGTTTGAAGTAATATTTTTTCACTGGTTAAACCATTTTTATAAATAACTCTACCCTTTGGAAAATCTTGAACCCTTGTTCTTGTTATCTCTTCAATCTCATCTTGTAATCCAATACTATTATTAATATTAAACTGGCTACTTGTTCTTAATAAAAAAGAGCCTTGTAAATTGGTTAATACATTTGTAGGAATATTGGTGCTATCAATTTTTTGGGAAAATATTAATAATAAAACTTTTGAAGCTCTACCTTTTTGTCCAATTTCAATAAGATTATTGAATATCTGCTCTTTTAGTTTTTTATCGTGATGGGTTGATATTGTTCCTATCTCATCAATTAAGCAAATTCTATATTTTCCACTATAAACTAAATCCTCTTTTTCTTTCATTTCAGCAAATCGCTTATTCATTTCATTTTTAAGCTCTTCAAGGAGTTTATCAACTTGTTCAAGGTTATCTGTAAAAGTTGTATTATTTAGCTTATAACGGCTTAATTCTACGCCTTTTAAATCTATAAAATCTAATTTATCTATGTAATTGAAATTATGAAGTAATGAGAAGATAGCCATATTTAAAAAATTGGATTTTCCAGCTCCACTTTCTCCAACGGTAATACAAGAAGTTAAATTTTCAAGAGGTAAAAAATAAGCACCATTTTTTGAATCTCCAAGATATATTTTTTTATCTTTTAATAGCCCTATATGCCAATTAAATTTTAAAGGTAATTTGTATAGCCTTATAACTATCTCTTTTTTATTATGAGCTTTAATTTCAAACTCTACTTCATTTTTATCCTCATATCCTAATAAATGAATAATCTTATCTTTTGAATTAAGATATAACTGTTTATCTATTGATAAACGGTTTTTAAAATAGTAGGTATTTGTTTTTTTATCATATTTCTTAAATTTATCTAAAAATATTTTGCTCTCTTTTTGTTCATCTGCTACTCTGTTATAAAGAGATAACGAATAAGGAAGTAATAAAAACCTATGATACTTTAAAAAGTATATGGTTCTTTCTAATAAAATGATTGAAGCACCAAATAAAAAATAGTATTGGTATTTTTCTACTATATCAGCATTAAGCACTGCTCCATTTTCAGCAATAAATATTACTGAAAATAGACCCAAAATTAAAACAACCAAATATTTTGTAATATCTTGGCTAAATAACTTTAAGAGGTGGAGCATTTCATTTTATCTCTTTATGAAATTTAATTTGATTCGTTTGTGAATAATATAAATTACCATTAACAGCAGCTATTGAAACGGGAATTGATACAACTCCATCTTTTTCAAGTTTTGGAACATCATTTTCATTTGTTATTTTAACTTTTAATATTTCCATTCCTTTGCTTTCACTCTCCATTAAAAATTGAGCATATACAGTTTTCTTATTTTCATAAGATTTTTCTAATATTGATAATATTTTTCCATTAATTGTAATACTTGTCATAATTTGTTTTCTCCTTTACTAATTTTGTAATTTGATAAATTTTTGTTTAGTATAAATTTCTTCATTTTTATAGCTAATCCTAAAAGTTTTTATTTTGTAAAACTTATCCTTTTTTTCAGTAATAAGTTTTACTTTAAATATAGAACTTTTTTCTCCTACCCTTGTAATTTTTCTATCACTATTATTTAAAATAGTTCTTTCCATAGAAAAATTATCTTGAAAGAAAAGATACAAAGAAATCCCTAAATCTTGGGTTTCTAAATCTATTTTTTCTTTCATTGAAACAATATTATCATTTATTTTAAAATTAATCTTATTTTTTTCAATAAATGAAACGGCTCTGTATATTTTTTTATAAACCATAATATTTAAAGGAAGAAGAGAAGAAGTTAAAACTCTTATTTTATGGAATCTTTTCCACCCGTCTAAAACTCTTGCTTTGAAAATATCACTTCCATTATTTAGGTCTTTAATAATATATTTTAATAGGTATTTTGAAGCGTAATTAACATTATCTTTAAAAGATACTTCTTCCAAATCTGTTCTATCAAGTTTAAAATATTCTACTACTCTTTTATAAGTTCCTTCTATTTCATCCATTTTTTCATAAGGAAAATATAAAACAAGGTGGAGGTGGGGAATCATTGTGGAATGATTTTCAATAGCCTTGATATAATATAAATCATTTTTAACATAGTTTTTCACTCTTTTATAAAATGTGTGATAAATCTTATTAAGTTCTTTATATCCACAGCTTACAGCTTCTTTTAAACTATTAAAAATAAAATCTTTGTTATCTTCTACATATAAACGCCCTTTGGGAGTTGCCACGCTTTTAAATGGATGGTATTGGCTTGGTAGTGTTAAAGTTATAAAAACACTACAAAATTCTTTTCTTTTAGATAATTCTTGAATAGTTAAGGCTCTTTGTTCAGTTATCTTGGAATATTCCTTGTATTTCTTTTCAAAATCGTAATTCATTGATAAGGTTTCATTTGTTGATGTATTTATAAACTTATGATGTTCTAAATAAGATTTTTGTTTAGATTCTTTTTCTATTGAGTGTTCATAATAGAGTTTTATGTTTTCTTGAAGCTCTGCGTAGAGTTTTGAATTGTTTTGTAATTTCTTTGAATAGTATCCTTTCATAATTTTCACCTGCTATTTTATAATATATAGCACTTTGGAGAAAAAATCGGACGTTTAGAACTAAAATAATAAGAATTTTTTATTTATAGTAGTTATTATCATAAAAAATTAAAGGGTAGATATACTATAATTCATAAAAAAGTTGAACCAAGGGTTGAATTTTAGTAATAATTGATTGTTATGGAAATAAAAAAAGCCCTATAAAACCGATTCTAAAATCAGATTTATAGAGCTTAAAATGGTGCGGATGAGAGGACTTGAACCTCCACACCTTGCGGCACCAGATCCTAAGTCTGGCGTGTATACCAATTTCACCACATCCGCGTATACAAAAAATAATAAGTGGTACGCCCTAAAGGATTCGAACCTTTGGCCTACGCCTTAGAAGGGCGTTGCTCTATCCAGCTGAGCTAAGGACGCAATAAAAGTTAAAAATGGGGTAAGTAACCGGGTTCGAACCGGCGACCCTCTGAACCACAACCAGATGCTCTAACCAACTGAGCTATACCTACCACAATGTTAAAAAAATAATTAGATGGTCGGGGCGAGAGGATTCGAACCTCCGGCCCCCTGGTCCCAAACCAGGTGCGCTAACCAGACTGCGCTACGCCCCGACAATGTTGTTTTCTCTTAAAAAGAGGACGGAATTATATTATGTTTTTATTGAAATGTCAAGGGATTTCTAGCTTATTTATAAAAATCCCTTAATTATCTTAAAATTGAATAAGTCCGTCAATAGGAGAACTGGCAGTTGCATACGGTTTTTTAGGAATTCGCCCCGCTTTATAGCCTATTCTTCCAGCAATTACTGCATATTTCATAGCTTGTGCCATTGCAATTGGATCTTTAGCACAAGCAATTGCTGTATTAGTTAAAACAGCTTCAGCACCTAATTCCATAGCAATAGTTGCATCACTTGCACACCCAACACCTGCATCTACAATTACAGGAACTCTTACTGCATCTTTAATAAATGCAATGTTGTATCTGTTTTGAATACCAAGTCCTGAGCCAATAGGAGCAGCTAATGGCATAATAGCATCCGCACCGGCATCTTCTAATCGTTTGGCAATAATTGGGTCATCGTTAGTATATGCCATAATGGTGAAGCCCTCTTTTTTTAAAATTTCACACGCAATGATGGTTTCGATAACATCGGGGTACAACGTTTTATGCGCATCGCCAATAACTTCTAGTTTAATAATATCTATTCCTGTAGCTTCTCGCATAAGTCTAAACGTAGTTATGGCTTCTTGTGCGGTAAAACACCCTGCTGAATTGGGAAGCAATCTTACGTTAGTTCCTTTAAAATAGTCTAATAAATTCTCTTCTTTAGGATTCATAATATTTACTCGTCGAATTGCCACAGTTATAAGCTCACTTCCACTTGCCAAGGTGGCATCTTTTGTGGTTTGAAAATCTTTATATTTACCGCTTCCTACAATTAATCGGCTGTTAAATTCATATTTTCCTATTTTTAATATTTCGTTCATTTGGTATTTCCTTCTATAAATTGTAAGTATTCTTTACTTGCATTGCTGATGTTTATCTCTAAAATTTCGGGTAAATCATAGCTATGATTTTCTTTGATTTTCCTTTGAATTTTTTTAAAATTCTTTTTTTTAGTTTTTACAGTAAGTAAGATTTCTTTCTCGTTACAAACTTTGTTTTCCCAATAATAAAATGATTTTATTTTAGTAAGTTGCACACACGCAGCGAGTCGTTTTTTAATCAAAAGTTTTGCAATATATTTTGCCTCTTTTTTTGAAGCACATGTGGTTTGTATAATAATGGCTTTCATTTCTTTCCTTTAGAGTTTTTTAATTTGCATTATTAAATCTTGTGGCGTTAACGAGTAGTTGTTGCCCTCATATTTATTAGCAGCCAAACTGTGTGCTAACGATGCACTAATAGCTGCATTTAAAGGAGTGTAGCCTTGTGCTAGTAACGATGCCATTAATCCAGCTAAAACATCGCCACTTCCTCCTTTGCTCAATACTGAAGTACCAAAATGGTTCACATAGAGTTTTGATTCGTGTGCAATAATTGAGTTTGCCCCTTTTAAATACAACACCACTTTTGGATATTTTGCACTAAACATCAACGCATAGTTAAAACGATTGTTTTGCAACTCTTCCACACTAATATGTGCAATATTGCACAAAGCCAAAAGAGAACAAAACTCTTTAGGGTGAGGGGTTAAAATAGTATTTTCTTTGTTTTGTTTTAAGGCTTCTAAAATAATATCATCGTAAAACAAATCGGCATCAATAACTTTAGGTAAAGAGCTATTTAGCAGCAGTTGAATCTCTTTACTCTCATACTTGCCTAAACCCATTCCTAAAGCCAGTGCAGTTGTATTCTCTGGTAACGTATGGCATTGCATAATATGATAAGGAAGCGTTATATTTTCATGCGTCATAGCCGTTACAAGAGAACATCCAAAATTAAAAGCAGCATCGCAAGCAATTATTCCTGCTCCTTTTTTCTCTCTTATTACAACCGCTAAATGCCCGAAATTACCTTTGTGTGTGTTGGAAGTTAAACGAAAAGGGATTTCCATATCCATCATATCGAGTAAAAACATTTGGCTCTCTTCTTCATAAAAAGAGGCGTTCAAACCCAACGATGCCACTTCAATTTTGCCTACAAAATCTTTAACACCATCTGCAAACAAAGCACTTTTTAAAGCTCCCATAGTAATAGTAGTATTGGCTTGAAAACAAATAGGCAAAAGCTGCCCCTCTTTGTTAATTCCTGAAGGTATATCACACGCTAATTTATACCCTTTAAAACTATTGAGCAGCTGAATGAGTTGAATATTTTTCTCGTCAAGAGTTTTATTTAAGCCTGTTCCAAAAAGACAATCCACCACAATATCGCACTGTATTGGCTCACAAATTAGCTCAACTCCTAAACTTTGAAGTCGTTTTTGTTGCAGTTGTGCCATGGAAGATTTTAACGCATTAGGCGCATATACAAAAATGCGATATTGCCCTAAAAGAAGTCGTGCAAGTGCCATACCATCGGCACCGTTGTTTCCACTTCCACACACTATTAAAACGGTGCTTTGTTCTTGAAAACTGTTTTGAAT
Organism: Arcobacteraceae bacterium; assembly: GCA_041672955.1. Taxonomy (GTDB): domain Bacteria; phylum Campylobacterota; class Campylobacteria; order Campylobacterales; family Arcobacteraceae; genus Marinarcus. The sequence continues at coordinate 80,241 of JBAYYP010000001.1, read as the reverse complement.
AAATTGTGCCATGCTTAAACTGGCGTGTTCCATTAAAATATCTTCACTTAAATGATACTGTTCATAACATTTTTTATCTAGTGAGTTGACTTCATAAAAAAGTTTTTGCATTTTATTTCCTAAACTTCCAGCCAAGAGGCTCTAAAATAGTTTTGACTTTTTCTTTAACGTCACCTTGCAGTTCAAACCACTCTTCATTGATTGCTCCGCCACAAGCCAGTCTCTTTTTTAAGAGTTTAAAAACCTCTTTTTTTAGACTCTCTTCGCAATAAAATCGCCCAACTAGCGTTACGGGTTTTCCTTTTCTTTTTTCATAGGTAAAAACCAGTTGATGCTCTTTTTGGGTCATATTTTTTTGAGCTATACTTTTTTGAGCCGTTGGCTTTTTCTTATCCTCTTTTTGAGTATCAAAAGATTCACTTTCAAGTTTGGCTCCCATTTCAAATATCATTATAACTCCTTGACTCGTGAGTAAACATCCAGACTCTCAATATCTATAAAATCCCCTATTTTATACTGTTCAACAGCAACTCGCCCTATCATGGCAGCGTTGTCTGAACAGTATTGCAAAGAGCTTAAATACAATGTGGCATTGTACTCTTGACACAATTTTTCAACCTCTGAACGCAAATAAAGGTTGGCACTAGCCCCTCCTACTATTGCAAAGTTTTTAGGTGCATTTAGTTTAAAGAGTTTTTTTAATTTTTGCATAATATGAGCCACGGCTGTTTTTTGAAAAGAGGCACAAATATTTTGTTTGACTTCAAGTGTTAGCTCTTCTTCTTTATCTATTGCCATTCGTACAGCGTTTTTAAGTCCAGAATAAGAGAATGCCAACAGAGGGCTTTGACTTAAAGGAATAGGAAAAGCGTAGGCGTTTTCATCCCCTTTTAAAGCATACTCTTGAACAATAGGACCACCTGGATACCCAAGTCCTAACATTTTAGAGACTTTATCAAAACTCTCTCCAAAGCTGTCGTCAATCGTTTTTGCCGTCACATTCATTTGTTCTTGCGTTTCCACTTCAATGACTTGCGTGTGACCACCTGAAACCAATAACACCGTCATGGGAAGTACCGCTTCTTTTTCAATAAACAAAGAGTAAATATGCCCTTTTAAATGATTTACAGCAATCAACGGAAGGTTTAACGCAATGCTAAGTGCTTTTGCCATAGTTACGCCCTCTGTTAGCGTAACGGCAAGTCCTGGGGCATTGGTTACGGCAATGGCTTTAAGGTGCGGGAAATAGGCTTTGCACTCTTCTAAAATTTTAGGCAACGCTTCAACATGAAGGCGTGCCGCTAACTCAGGTACAACTCCACCATAGATACTGTGTTGAAGCTCTTGCGATATTTTTTTATGAAAAACTAATTCTAAAGTTTCTATGTTAGTAATAGAGATAGAACTGTCATCACAGCTGCTTTCAATACTTAAAATCATAGGTTTGGTTCCTTCAGCTTTTCTTCATTAATCCAGTCCAATGCCCATTGAAACTCTCCAAAACCAGAATCGGCATTAATATGCCCTGCATTTTGGAACATTATCATCTCAATATGTAGTTGTTGGCTTAAATTTTCGGCTTCGTTAACGTTAAGATAGGGGTCGTTATTTGAACAAAACATTATGGCTTTTTGGCTTTTTAAGTTTTTAGGAATAGGATAGGGAAAAAACGTTTTTAACTCTTCAATATCGCAATTAAGGCGAACGGGAGCTACCAGCATTAATTTGTCTAACTTTATATTCAGTTCATCGAGTAGGTGTAACCATATGATATTTCCCAACGAGTGGCACACCACAATATGGGGTTTATACTCTTCTACCTCTTTTTTAATAAACTCTTTCCACTCATTAAGCTTTGGAAAATCCATATTAGGCAGCGTTGGAAAGGAAACCTCGTAGTTCTCTTTAACTAAAGATTGTGCCAATTGTGCTTGCCAATGAAGATGCAAACTTCCGCCCCATCCGTGCAGTATCAATACTCTTTTTTTCATATTTTTCCTATTTAATATCTCGTACGCACCGCACATATTTATTCACCTTTCTATTATCAAAATATGCAGTTCCGCTGATAAAATTCATATAATCAGCATAGTACCAAAAGGTTCTTATATGTGCTTTATACGCCCAATATCCTGAATCAATCCTATATTTAAAGGCTTTGTTTATGTGTGTTTTACGGTTGAGTTTATCTACAATAGTTTTAAATTCTTCAATGGTGGGAACTCGCCACGTAGAGTAACCGCCATGAACTAACTTTTCACAATAAACCAATGCTTCTTTATGAGTCATTTGAAGCGTTATTGTACTTTCATTGTCTACCCACATTAAGTTATTTTTGTGATCTCTAACAATTTCTTGCCGTGCGTCTCGTTGCAAAATTTGTGCACTTAAAGAAGTTATCAACAATAATATACAGAGTACATAGTTCATGCCTACTCCTTTATTTCAAACTTACCTTGCAACAATTTTCTCTTTACTTCTTGCTTTAAAAGCTCTATTTTAATTGTACCATTTTCTTTAAAAACAAGTCCCACTAACTCTTTACACTCTTGCATATTTATGGTTGTTGGCGTGTGTTTTTTCCACTGCTTAAATTTCTCTTCATACAAGCTATGAGTTTTTTGTTCAAATTGGCTTCGTGTATAGATAAAATAGATAACTAAACAAAGTAAAATACCAAAAGGAATAAGCAAATCAAGAGTCACAATAGCTCCTTACTTCTTTGTCTATTTCAAAAATTTCATCTATTGTTTTCGCTTTAATATGCGAAAATTTACTTAAAGCATTTAAAGTATTTTTAGCAATATCTAAAAAACCTATTTGGCTTTTCAAAAATTTATCTACGCCTATTTCATTTGCAGCATTTAGCACCACTCCCAAATGAGGGTTTTGCAATATAAACTCTTTTACTTCCCAAATAGGATACCTTTGCGCTTCTATTTTTTTAAACTCTAAACTGCCCACTTCTAAAAGATTCACAGGTTTTAACACCTCAACATTAACCTCTTGTTTAATAGCATACGCAATAGGAAGTTGCATACAAGCATTGGCAATATGTGCGGTGGTACTTCCATCTTTAAAATTAATAAGAGCATGAATAAGTGATTTAGTTTCAATAATAGCATCAAGATTTGTAGTGTTAAAAAGCCATTTGGCTTCTAGGAGTTCAAAAAGTTTATTGGTCATAGTAGCGCTGTCAATAGTAATTTTATTGCCCATTGACCAATTTGGGTGATTAAGCGCTTCTTTAATGGTAACATCTTTTAATTTTTCTAAAGGATAATCTCTAAAAGAACCCCCACTTGCAGTTATTGTCATAGATTCTATGGCTCGATTTTGAAGTAAATACCACAACCCAAAATGTTCGCTGTCAATTGGCATAAGTCTGGTTTGGTCAATAAACTCTCCCGCAACTACTAAAGATTCTTTGTTGGCAAGTGCAATTTTTTTTCCACACTCAATAGCTTTAAGTGTTGGTTTTAAACCTAAGAAACCCACTAAAGCATTTACTACCGTTTGAGAAGTGGAGTTTTCAATGGCTTCTAAAATAGCTGTTTCTCCATAAGAGACATTGTTATGATTAACTTTATGCATATCTTGTTTATTGGCAATTACTACTTTTGAAGGGTTTATCTCTTTAATTTGTGCATTTAATAGTTCAATATTATTTCCAGCAACTAAAACCTCAATATTTAAGCCAAATTTTTTAGCTACTTCAATAGTATTAACCCCAATAGAACCCGTACTTCCAAGTAGTATCAAGCAAATGCCTTTAATAAAACCAGCATTATAATTCCTGCAAATAAAAAGCCATCAGTTCTGTCCAACACTCCACCATGACCTGGTAAAATATTTCCGCTGTCTTTAACGTTGGCTTCTCTTTTTAAATAACTTTCAAACAGATCCCCAAACACAGAAGCAATAGCAACAACAATTGAGATAATTAATGCCGCAAAATAACTCACACTATCAATAGAAAACAGTGGTCCTAAAAGGGCAGCTAAAACAATTCCACCTATTAAGCCTTCAAGAGTTTTATTAGGACTTGTTTCACAGAATTTTGTTTTTCCTATGCTTCGCCCCACATAATAAGCCCCAACATCAGCGCTTGCTACTACAAATAAAATCCACCATAAAACTTTAATACCAAAGTCATTGTACAGCGCTAATATAAACAAAAAAGAAGCCAAAGGATACAATAAAGGTAAAATAATGCGTTTATTAATAGTGCGTTTATAGGCTAGAATAGATGCAAATACTACAATTGCAACAAACACCAAATCGTTAGGTTCTTTATAAAAATAGGCGACAATCCAAGTAATTCCTGCAAATTGATAGACAATAAAATCGTCCACATCAAAAAGCTTCATAGCTTCACTTACTCCAATTATCATGAAAGCACCCAAGAATAACCAGGTTATAAATGCAATATCTAAATAACTAACAAGAATAAAAATAGCAAATAATAATAAAGCTGTTTTAATTCGGGTAGAACTACTTTTAATTAATTCAAACATATAAATATTCCTCTAATTTTTTTTGATTTTACCATTATTAAACTTTACAAGCTTTGAGAGTGAATTAACCAAAAAATGAATCCTTGAAAGGATTAGCACAAAGTTTTATTGGCATCGAATGATTGTTTGACATAATCCTACGTTATCAATTGTTTCAATAACCTCTAAATTGGCTTTTTCTAACAATTTTTTAAAATCTTTATAGTTAAACATTTTACTGTACCCATTTGCCATGGCAGTAAAGTAAGGAGAGGTGTTAATAATACAATAAGCAGCCGTTTCATTTTGTTGTCTGTCCCAAAAAGGTTCCATAATACATATTTGACTTTTATGTGTTAACACTTTTTTTGCTTTTTTCAAAATTGAAATAATTTGTTCTTCTTTAAAACAATCTAAAAATTGACTCATCCAAATAATGTCATAACCTGTTGGGATTTGTGTGTTTTCATTTAAAACATTCCCAGCAAGCGTTACAACATTGTCTAAATCTTTTCCATAAATAGTTTGTTGTGCCAATTTTATTTGTTGCGGTAAATCCATAATAGTTACCGTTGCATCTTTGTTTTTCAAAGCATACATAGTTGCAAATTTTCCTGTATTTCCGCCAATATCTAAAATGCTTTTAGGTTTATACGAAGCCAGAATTTCACACGCTTTTGGAAAGGCAGAATCGGAATAAAAATGATCAAATTCAAACCAACTTTGTTTGGCGTTTAAAGGCAACGAAGAGAGAGCAGGATAAATAGTCTCTTCATTGCTAAAGACTTTTAGCCCTATGGGTTTTTCTTCTTTAATGGATTGTTCTAATGTAAATAGTCCTAAATAATTAACATGATGGTTGTAATTCATATTTATATTTGTCATAGTATCACTTTGTAAAAAGTACCCTATTTTGTTAAATGCCACAGATTATCTTGGTATTTAACAATATTTGCACTCAATGCTGTTTCAAGTAGAACTTGTACTGCATAAGAAGTTAACTTTAAAGACGCAGCAATCTCTTCTAAAATAAGCCCTTGTTTGTTTTTTAGCAACAATTCTAAAATTCCCAAATCTCGCATGCTTCTTGCGACTTGAAAAATAATAGGAGCAAACGCAATTTTTTGGGCTTCATATTGTGCTTGAAGTGCGGTTAGATTATCATTATTTTCAAAAAATGCTTCCATTTATATCTCTTCTACCATTAAGGTTATGGTTCCTTGTGCTACTTTTACACTCTCATCTTCCGTATATATTTCAAAAAAAAGTTCTTGTATATTATTGAAAATAGCTTTAACCTCCAACTTTACAACACATTCTAGTTTAGATGTTTTTTCTAAAAGTATCATATTTTTCACACTAATAACCACACCTTTTTTAAGTTCACTATTTCCAAAGGCCGCACTGCTTTGAGCTGCTGCTTCAAACAACATTCCTAAGCTTGGAGAAAAAGGAAAAACACAACGAACTTTCACATGTTTTTCATCTTTTTGTAAAATTTCTTGAGCGAATAAAATAGGGAGTTGATGGGGAAGATTCAAAGAGTAACTCCAATAACATTGCTTTTATTTTTATCAAATTTTTTAGCAATTTCGATCAACAAAGCAATAGATTGTGGCAACCCTTTATCTCTATTTTCAACAGTTATAGTTTGCTTTTTTTGAGTAATTTTAACTTTTAAAGCAACTGCACATTCTAAATACTCAATGCATTTATTAATCTCTTCTATATTGGGAATGTTTAAAGTTTCGGTTGCTAATAATAAAATCTCATCGCCATCCAACGCTTTTATGGCTCCTAATTTCAAGAGTCTGTCTGAGCTATTATTTCCTGAAGATATGGTCATAATTTCACTTCTGTTTTCATGCCATATTGAACTATATGAAACAGGAGTATTATAAACGGAGTTTTGAAACTCAGTAGGAGAAATGCCTTCATTATTTAAAATAGCATTGAGTATTTTTGCAGTAGAACTTAACTCCCCTAATGCACTGACGTACATTACTCTTCCTTGCGTAAAATTAATTTGATACATTAACTCTATACACAGTTTTGACGCTTGGGTAAGTCTTCTTCTAAAAACCATTTTAGGAACTAACTCTTTGGTATTTAAATTATTTATCGTTGTTTTGTCCATTAAATACGCGGCATTGATTATTTCTAAGTGTAAGGTCATAAGGGTAGTCCAAAAACCAAACTGGTATTATTTCCGCCAAAAGCAAAAGAGTTACTTAAAACATATTTCAAATTTTGTTCAATTACTTCATTTGAAATATTTATTTCTTCATTTTCCAGTTCAACAATATTTTTACTTGGTGGCACAACACTTTTTTGCAATGCCATCATACAAATAATTGCTTCAATAGCCCCAGCAGCACCCAAAGTATGACCCGTAACTGATTTTGTAGAACTAACATAGGGTTTATGTTCATTAAATAAAGAAGTAATAGCACTTAACTCTGAGGTATCGTTTGCCATAGTTCCCGTGCCGTGAGCATTAATATAGCCTATATCTTTTATAGAGATATTTGCATTTATTAAGGCATTTTGCATGGCATTTTTTGCCCCTACTCCTTGCGGGTGAGGTTGTGTCATATGGTGTGCATCGCAACTGTATCCTACACCACATATTTGTACGGCATTGGGTTTTGTGGGTTGGTCTTGAACTAAAAGAACAGCAATAGCTTCTGCCACATTCATGCCTTCTCTGTTTTTTTCAAAAGGCGTACAAGGTTTGCTTGAAAGCACACTAAGTGCATGAAATCCACACACCGTTGTATAAGACAAAGAATCAACACCTACAACTAGAACATTTTTGTAAATACCTTTTTCTATGACCTCTTTGGCATATCCTAAAGCATTGGCACTTGAAGTACATGCGGTTGAAAAAGAGATATCATCATAAAAAGTAAATGTTTGTTTAAGTCTGTGAGCAATGGCATCAATAGGGTGCTCTTTTGGATTAATATTTTCATAACTTTTATCTTTAAAAAATATCTCTTCAGTTTTATTCATTCCGCCTACAGAAGAGCCAACAATGAGTAAAGTATTAGTAAAATCTTCAAGGTTTGATGCGTTTAAAACTTTTTTGCATTCATTTATTAAGCTCTCATCAAACGACATAGAGTTTTTTATTTTTCCAATGGCTACAGCACTGTTTTTTACATAATTTGTGTCAATATCAATTGTTTCTTTTTTTTCACATATGGCTAAAAACAACTCTTCCTTGGAGTTTCCTGCACACGAAACACAAGAGCTGTTATTAATATAAGCTTTATTTATTTTCATTAATATATTGCAATAAGCTTTCAACCGATGAAAAAATTTGATCATACAACGCAGGGTTTTGTATTTTTACACCATACTCTTTTTCAATAATTAGTACCAATTCAATTGAATCAACAGAATCTAGCCCTAAACCATCCTCACCAAATAAAGGGTCTGTGTCATTAATATCACCAGGAGTTAGGTCTTCAAGATCTAAACCTTCAATTAATATTTGTTTAAATTCATTGCTTGAAATACTCATTTTTGTAATCCTTGATTTTTAATGAAAAGTATATTACTTTAGTGCTTTTAGTCATCTTATAGAATATCTATTTTTCTCTTTTAGGTGACTTACTAACTTACTATTTAGACAACTTAAAGTAAAATACGCAAAATTCAACAGAAAGAAATTTATGCGTTTTGTTCAACACTTATATACAATTATAACAGACAACCCACTCGAAAAAACCATACATTTAACGGATGCTTCTCATGAAGTTTTTAAAGCACATTTTCCGAATAACCCAATTTTAGCAGGTTTTTTACAAGTTGATTTAATTGAAACTTTGTTCAAACTTGAAATAAAAAAAATTAAGCGTTTAAAATTTTTACATATTATAAAACCTAATGTTACGTTAACTTTTAAAAAAAATAATCAAACTTTTACTATTTTTAATGAAAACGAATTAAAACTAAGTGAATTAATCTATGAATAGCTATATTGTTGTTGTTCCTACGTATAATAACTTTAAAACCATACAAAATGTGGTAAACGATATTCTTTCTTATGATTACAAAATAATTGTTGTCGATGATGGATCTAGCACTTCTTTAAAAACTCTCTTAGCTACAAATGAAAATCTTACTGTTGTAAAACATGAATCCAACTTAGGTAAAGGGATAGCTATTACAACAGGTGCTAAGTGTGCCAAACAAATGGGATATACTCATATTGTTACACTAGACGGTGATGGTCAACATTTAGCTTCAGAAATTCATAAACTCATAGCTGTTTCAAAGGCAGATGAAATTATTATAGGTGCTAGAAATTTAAATTTAACAAATGTGCCAAATGGTTCTAAATTTGGTCGTTGGTTTAGTAATTTTTGGGCATGTTGGGATACAGGGTTTGAAATAACTGACTCGTTGTCAGGGTTTAGAATTTACCCTGTTTCTATTTTAGACTTACCTATTAAAACAAAACGCTTTGATTGGGAAATGGAAGTAATAGTTCGACACGCATGGAATAAAGGCATTATTAAAGAAGCTATTATTGAGTGTTACTATCCAAAACCCGAAGACAGAGTAAGCCATTTTAGAAAATTTAAAGATACCATGGCTATTGTTTGGGTTCATGTCCAAATGCTGCCTTTTAAAGGGATAATCTCTTTTTATAATCGACATAAAAGAAAATAATTAATGAGTACAAAGCAAAGAGGAAGCGGTTGGAGCATAAAACTAGTTTTTAATTTATACAAACTTTTTGGCTATAAATTTATTTACTTTTTAATGTACCCCGTAACTTTCTTTTATTTTATTTTTGCTTCAAATGTAAAGAAATCTCTTAAAATATATTATCAACACTTAGGCTTGAAATTTAACAGTTTAGTCTATTTTGAACATTTAAGAGTATTTGCTATTTGTCTTGTCGATAGGTTTATATCAAAACATGACCCTGATTCTTACACCTTTGAATACGAACAAAAAGATTCTAGTATGAAAATAATGGATTCTAAAAGTATTTTACTTTTTTCTCACTTTGGAGGATGGGCTTCAAGTTCTAGTAGCCCAGTAACTAAAAATAAAATAAACATAATTATGCAAGAAGTTATTCTTGATAGTATAAAAGATATTGAAAATGCTATCGATAAAAAAGTTTCAAATATAAACATTATTGACCAATCATTGGGACAAATATCTGTCTCTATTGAAATTGCTAATGCTCTGTCAAATAATGAAGTTATAGCCATTATGGCGGATAGACCTACTCATGACAAGTATAAATTCAAAACAAAATTTTTTGGAAAAAGTGCTTTTTTTAATAGAAATCCGTTTAAAATCTCCTATAAAACAAAAACACCTATTTTGTGTTGTTTTGTTATACATAAGGGATTGCAACACTATAAAGTAGAAACTATAAAATTGGATTTAGATTTTAGTTTAAAGGAAAATGACGCTATTGAAATAGCTATAAAAGAGTATGTCAACCTTTTTGAAGATATTTTAATACAATATCCAAATCAATGGTTTAATTTTTATAATTTTTGGGAGAAAGAATGAATTTATCAATAGATAAACGCTACATCACGTTGGATGAAATTAAAGAAGCATCCTCAATAGAAATATCAAAAAATCAAGAGTTTTTGGACTATATTAATCATACGCATGATTTTCTAATGAATGAAATAAAAGATGGAAAACCCATTTATGGCATTACCACAGGGTATGGGGCAAGTGGCAAAAACTATGTTAGTTTTGAAGACAGTAAAACATTGCAAAAAAATCTTTTTAGATTTCATGGCTGTGGGATTGGAGTGAATTTATCGCATAAGGTGTGTAGATATTCTGTTATTATGCGTACGGTTTCTTTAAGTAAAGCCCGTTCAGGGGTAAGCGTTGAGTTGCTTCACCGTTTAGAAATGCTGATACAAAAAGACATTATTCCGGTTATTCCCTCACAAGGATCCGTGGGTGCCAGTGGAGATCTAACTCCATTATCGTATATAGCAGCTGTAATTGCAGGTGAGAGAGAAGTTTATTACAAAGGGGAGATTAAAGATGTAATGGAAGTTTATAATGAACTTAATATCACCCCTTATGAGTTTAAACCCAAAGAAGCCTTAGCTATTATGAATGGTACGACTATTATGAGTGCCATTGCATTAGCTGCCATTGAAGAGTTTGAAATCATCTTAAATAGTATGGAATCGTATGTTGCGGGTATGTTTGAAGTGTTATTAGGCGATGATACTCCCGTTGCTGATTTTGTTCATGAGTCAAAACCTTTTAGTGGGCAAATTGCTACGGCAAAAAATATTCAAAATAAAATTGCCGGTTCAAAACTCACTCACGGACGAGATGACAGATACGATAAATTTTTTGCAGACAACGATTTAAATATTCAAGACAACTACTCCATGCGTTGTGCGCCGCAAGTTTTAGGGGTAATTCGCGATAATTTAATCATCTCAAAAAACTGGGTAGAAACTGAAATCAACTCCGTTAATGACAACCCTTTAATTGATGGGGAAAATCATGTTATCTACACCTCTGGAAACTTTTATGGTGGATATGTAGCACATGCTATGGATACGTTAAAAATTTGTGCCGCTAATTTAGCCGATTTACTCGACAAAGAGTTTGCTTTATTGGTTGACCACAAATTTAACCGAGGTTTGGGTGAGAATTTAAAACTATCAAAAGAGCCTTTTTTTCATGGATTTAAAGCCATGCAAATAAGTTTGAGTTCGTTAAGTGCCGATGTTATTAAAAATACCACCGCAGCTTCGATTCACTCACGTCCTACGGAATCACTTAACCAAGATAAAGTTTCAATGGGAACAACCGCTGCCAATGATTTTGCAAAAATGATTCCCGATTTGTACAATATGCTTTCCATTGCCTTTATTGGAATGGCGCAAGCTGTGGATATAAGAGGAAACGACCAAGTTTCGCCTCATTTAAAAAATATTTACAATGAAATACGAACCTTTGTTAAGCCTTTGTATGAAGACAGACGAATGGATTTTGATATTCGTGCCACATACAAACTTATTGAAGACGCCAAACTTATTTAAAAAAAAGATCAAAGAAAGAAGCATGGAAATAAAAAAAGTATTAATAACTGGAGCTACGGGAGCCATTGGCACAGAAATTGTAAAAGAGTATGCAAAGAATGGTTACTATGTTTATCTTCACTACAACAGCCGTCAAGAAAAAGCTCAAACATTATTGGAAGAGATTAATAACAAGGGAGAGCTTATTTGCTTTAATATGCAAGATAAAGTCTCCATTAAAAATGCGTTAGAATCCTTAACGGTCGATGTGTTAATTAATAATGCAGGAATAATTAAAGACAATCTTTTTTTCTTTATGAGCGATGATGAGTGGGAAGATGTTATTACTACGAATTTAACGGGAATGTATTACGTTACTAAAATGATTTCAAGAAATATGATGATGCAAAAAAAAGGAAGCATTGTTAACGTAGCTTCTGTTTCAGGCATTACAGGAAATGTAGGTCAAGCCAATTACAGTGCAAGTAAAGGAGGCGTTATTGCTTTTACAAAAACACTTAGCATTGAGCTAGGTCGATACCATATAAGAGTCAACGCACTAGCACCTGGGATTATAGAATCACAAATGACCCAAAACCTTCCCAATGTTAAGGAGCTTAAAAAAGCTATTCCGTTAGGTCGCTTTGGAACAGCCCAAGAAGTGGCAAAATGTGCTTATTTTATTGGCGCAGTTGCTACTTATGTCAGTGGGGAAGTTTTAAATATTAGTGGGGCGATGGTTCGTTAAAAATGAACCTAATTATCTCTTTACTTTATGCACCCATTGTTTTTTATTCATTAAGAAACTTTGAGATACCCGTTGTCTCTTTGTGCATAGGATTCGCTTCTTTTTTATGGTTGATTTTTTCAATAAAAAAAGGCATAACCTATTATATTTTTCCGCTTGTTTATTTAACAATCTCCCTTTTAGCTTTTTTCTTAAATGATATGCTTTTTTTAAAGCTTTTACCTGCCATTTTGTCAGGATTAATTAGCTTTTTTATTTTATACACCTATGTAACAAATAACTCTTTTATCTTTTTATTCTTAGAAAGAATCCATAAAAAAGTGGAAGAAAATGAAAAAAAATATATACAACAATCAACTCTTTTTTGGTTTTTTATTTCTCTTTTTAATCTATTGATTCATTGCTATATTTTATATATTCAAGATATAATTTACTGGACATACTATTCCTCAATTGGGTGGTATGGCATCTTTATGGTAGGTGGAATAATTCAATTTATTCATAAAAAGATATTTTTAAATAGGAGAAATTTTGCATAAACTTATGTCTGTTTTTTTATTTTTAACCCTTTATTTATATGCAGTTTCCATACCTTTTAATGAAGAAAAATATATTAATGCCTTGCAATCAAGTGTTTACAACAAGGGGTTTTTAGAAATTACCGATGATTTTATTAAAATTTCTTATCCAAAAAAAGACAAAACCTACCTTTTTTACGCTGATCATATTGTGCATATTTCCAATAATAATGAAGAAACAATTAAGTATGAAGATAATCTTGAACTAACTATTTTTTCCAAACTCATACACGCTATTTACAATAATAAAAGTGAAGAGCTAAAAGAGTATTTTGAAATAAATGCAAACGCCACTACCATTGTGTTGCTTCCTAATGAATATCTTTCAAATGCCATAAAAAAAATTGAGTATCAAAAAAATGGTACTGTTTTGAAATTTTTAAAAATCTATTTCAATAATGAAGATTGGATCAAGATTGAAGAAACTCGCTGATTTTATTGCTCTTTTTATCCTAAGTTTCTTAATAGCATTAGTTTTTCATTTTGATTCTTTTAAAACCATTTCAACCTCTTTGGATTCTATTTTGCCTCAAAGTGAGCAAAAAGAGTTACTGAAAAAGTTCAATGAATTTCAAAGCATTAAAAAAATATTTTTATATGTAAAGGGATTAAATAAAGAGTCATTAGAGAGCATAAAAGCTTTAGAAAAAAAGTTTGTTTCCATAGATGGCGTTTCTTTAGAGAAGTTGCAAACCAATGAAGCTTTGCAAGAGTACAAAAACAGTTATTTATTTTATCGTCAAAACATCGACCCTACTAAAATTAATGTGCTAGATATTTCAGAAGAACTTAGCCAACTAAAATCCAATCTATTGTCTTCTGATTTTTCCTATTTTATTAACCCCTATGACCCGTTAAATCTTACAGAAAAAGAGTCGGTATCGCATAACTTTTCTATAAAAAACAACCATTTAATAGTCAAAGAGTTGGGTTATTTATCTATTTTTACGCTTGATTCTTCAATAAACTCCCTACTTCAATATGAAGAAATTTATACTTCTATTCAAAAAAACATTCCCAATGCAGAACACATTAAAGTTTTTTCCCCTATTTTTTATTTTGTTGAGAACTCTTTAATTATAAAAGACGATGTCAATCGTATTATTATTCTTTCAACAATTATTCTGTTGCTGCTTTATATTTTTATTTTAAAAAATATCAAACTGCTTATTAACACCTTAAGCACCCTAGCTTCTTCTGTATTATTGGCATTGTTCATTTCTTCGTTTATTTTTGAAGAGTTGTCTGTTTTTGTCCTTGTCTTTGGCATTTCCATCTCCACGGTTGCCATTGATTATATGTTTCACCACTATGTACACCAATATTATGAAATAAGAAAACCTTTTAATAAAGAGGTTCTATTTGGTTTGTTAACCACCGTAGGCGCTTTTTTTATTATCTCATTTATTGATTTTGAGTTAATCAAACAGCTTTGCTACTTTACAATTATTTCTTTACTTTTTTCTTATATACAATTTGCTTTTTTATACCCTAAAATTGGGTTTACGTACATTGAATTGGATTCAAGTTTCTTTAAATCTTTCCCTCGTTTACGCCCTTGGTTTATTATGGCAGTTTCTCTTATTTTAATCATGTTCTCTTTAAATACAATAGAATTTGATTCCAATTTAAAGCACCTTGATGTAGAAAATAAAAAACTCAATACACTTCAAGAGTTTTTTAATACCCATCTTACTTCACAAAACAACACCCCTTTTCTAATTAAAGCTGCTTCTATTGAAAATCTCATTCTCTATTCAAAGCAATTAAAAAAAGAATTCCCTAATGCCTATACTCCTTTAGCAACACTTATTACTTCAAAAGAGTATTTAGAAAAAAAAGAGCATTTAGACGCTTTAAATCTTAAAAAAATAAAGAAAAAATTACAAGAAGAGTCTTTGGCTTTTGGATTTAAACAAAACTTTTTTGACCATGCTTACGGCTACGAGGTGAAAGAACCCATTTATACGTTGGATGCTTTGCAAACTCTTGGGTTTGAAGTTCTTTTATATAAAGACCAATTTATTTCATATGTTAATCTTCCTAAAGAAGAAGCAGAAGCGTTAAAAAAGTACGAATTTATTGAGAATTTAAGCATAAAAGAGATGTTCGAGAAAACGTTGCTTTCTATGAAAAATGACTTGCTTCTTTATGGCGGTATTACTGTTGTGTTTATACTTTTTATGATGCTGTTAAATAGCCGAAAAAATTTGCTCACCTGTTTGGCATTTATTGTTTTTCCTTTTTCTTTAATCGTATCGTTATCTTTTTTAACGGCCTTTAATATTTTACATCTGTTTATGCTTTTTATTATTTTAGCCATTTCCATAGATTTTGGCATTTATTCCAGTTCAGAAAATAAAAATGCCAATACCAATAAAGCCATTTATTACTCTTTATTATCAACTTTTGCTGGGTTTGGGGTATTGGTTTTTTCTGAAATTAATGCGCTTTATTCCATAGGAATAGTAGCCTCCACGGGCATTGTTGCCATTGCATTTTTATTAACATTTTTAAAAGGACCTTCTTATGACGCTTAGCATAGTTAATGACAATAACTCCATAAAAGAGTATGAAATCAAAGAAGAACTTTTTTTAAATTCCCAGTTTAACAATAAAATTTCTTACATAGCTTCTGTTAAAAAAGAGGAAAATGCTTTAAATATTTTCACCTCCTACTTTTCAGATGCCAAATCCATTCTTTTTGACCAAACCAATAAATCAATTTTAACTCAACTTAAAAACCTCAATATCAAAGAGTTTAATAAACCAAAAAACAATGATAATATCTTTAACAACAAAATATTTTCTTTGCTCTATTTTACTTCAGGAAGTACCGGTTTTCCCTTGGGTGCTTTAAAAACAAAAAAGAATATTCAACGAGAAGTAGAAGTATTAAGCTCTCTTTTAAGCAAACACACCATAAAAAAAGTTATTGTAACGGTTCCTTTTATTCATTTTTATGGGTCTTTGTTGGGGTTATTTTTTCCTTTGTTTAATGACATTGATATTATTTTAAAAGAGCATTTTTTGCCCAATGATTTACTTCATATGATAGATGAACACTCTTTGGTTATCACCACTCCTTTATATATTAAAGCCTTAAACCAAATCAATGACACAAAAGATTTGAGTCAATCTTTATTTGTAAGTTCAACCGCACCGCTATTAAGTGCCGATGCCAAAACCTTTAATCAAAAATTCTCTTCCAATATTTTACAAATTTTTGGCTCCACAGAAACCGGAGGCATTGCATATAAATTTAACGACGACACTCTTTGGACGCCATTAAAAAGTGTTATTCTTTCAAGCAATAGTGAAAATGAGTTAACAGTAGAGTCTCCTTTTATTTCCAAGGTTGTTTTTGAAAAAGAGTTTATACAAACGCATCAGAAACTGCAAACCTTTGATTATGTGGAGTTTGAAGAAAACAAATTTAAACTCATAGGCAGAAGTTCTCAGATTTTAAAAATAGCAGGAAAACGTTACTCTACGATTCAAATTGAGAATATTTTAGAGCAAATAGAGGGCATTGAAAAAGCCGTTGTTTTTGTGAATACTCAAAATAAAAGTTTAAAAGACGAAGTGTTGGATATTACTCTTCAAAGTAAAAAAGAGTTTTTAGTTAAAGATATTAAAACCATTTTACAGCAAAACCTCTCCAACATTAAATTTTCTATCAATCTTAAAATGGTTGATACCATTAAAACCTCAGCCGTAGGAAAAAAACTTGCTATACAATAGTTTTACTCTTCATTGGGTACAATTGTCTTTTTTTAAGGTACCCCTTTGTCAATAATTATTAATAATCTTTCAAAATCTTATAACAATAAACTGGTTTTAGATAACCTTAGTTTAACTATAAATAAAGGCTCTGTTTTCGGACTTTTAGGTCCCAATGGCGCAGGAAAAACCACGCTGGTGTCTATCTTAAATCAGCTTATTAACAAAGATTCAGGAAGCATTGAAATATTTGGATTTAATATAGAGACCAATTCTTGTGAAATCAAACAAATTTCTTCTTATATTCCTCAAACTTATGCGTTTTATCCCAATTTAAGTGCTTTTGAAAATTTAGAATTTTTTGGGGCATTGTATGGACTTAAAGGGGAATTATTAAAACAACAAATTGCTTATTGCATTGAAACCACAGGGTTAACCAAGTTTATTCATGCGAAAGCAGGTACCTTTTCAGGGGGAGTTAAACGAAGATTAAATATTGCCATTGGTTTGCTTAACTCGCCTAAAATAATCTATTTAGATGAACCCACCGTTGGCATTGACCCACAATCTCGAAAATATATTTTAGATGTTATAAAAAACCTCAATAAAACCAAAGAAACCACCATTGTTTACACCTCACACTATATGGATGAAATAGAATATCTGTGCGATGAAATTGCTATTTTAGACCATAAAAAGATTATTTTACAAGAGAAACACTCTTTCCCTTTAAAAAAACAATCTCTTTTAAAAATTCAACTAGAAAAGAGTAGTATTCAAATGGATGTCTCTGACTCATATGATGAATTTATGGCTTTTGTTGCCAACTTAAAGCAAGAAAATAAAAAAATTCTATCGCTTGATTTTCTTAATGAAAATTCTAACAGTTTAGAAAATAGATTCTTATCCCTTACTAAAGAAGAGTTACGAGACTAATGTTTTACTATATATTAAAAAAAGAGTTTCGTCTTATTTTTAGAGATATTCATGCCTTATTGGTTCTGTTTTTAATGCCCGCTGCTTTTATTCTAATTATGTCGCTTGCCCTAAAAAACAGTTACTCCAATACCCTTGAAGTGCCTTTAAAAGTAGCGTTAACGGCTCCAGAAACTCCTGAGATTAATCTATTTTTAAAAGAGTTATCCCACAATGCTTATTTTGAAGTTACCTTGGTTTCCAAGAGTTCTTTAAAAAAGCTCTTATTTGAAGAAAAGTATGATTTTGCGCTTCACTTAGATGAAAACTATAAAGAAAAAATCAACAAAAACGACAAAACATTTACCATACAAATTTACAGCAAACCCGATACCAACAAAGAGTATTTATCTATTTTAAAACACTCAATTGTTGAAGTCATTTCAAAAAATATTATGAAAGACTATTTTATTGCTTCAAAAAAAGATGCTTCGCTCTTAGGAAAACTAGACTCTACTGTTGTTAATACCTATGTGTATAAAAATAACAAACAAGAAACAACTCCCACATCGGTACAACAAAGTGTTCCCGCTTGGTTGATATTTTCAATGTTTTTTATTTTAATTCCTATTTCCAACACTTTTGTCAATGAAAAAAACTTTGGCACCTTAGCTAGAATACGAAGTATCAATGTCTCCGTGTTTCCACTTTTAACGGGTAAGATATTGCCTTATTTTATTATCAATCAAATACAAGTGGTTCTTATGCTTTTAATGGGCATCTTTCTTGTTCCTTTAGTAGGAGGCGATGCATTAATTATTCAAGGAAACTATTTTCTGATTTTTTTTGTTACAAGTTGTGTATCTATTGCAGCCATTTGTTTTGCTTTGTTTATTGCCAATATTAGTAAAACTACCGAAGAAGCCACTTCTATAGGAGGAGTTATTAACATTATTTTTGCCGCCTTAGGTGGGATTATGGTTCCTAAATTTATAATGCCTGAATTTATGCAACAAATAAGTGCTTACTCGCCTATGTCGTGGGGCTTAGAAAGTTTATTGGAACTTTTTGTTCGAGGTGGAAATTTTAGTGATATTTCGGTATATTTGCTCTACTTACTGCTGTTTGCTGCTGTGTTTCTATTATTATCATACATCTTATTAAAAAAAGGGAGAAATTAATGTCTGCATTGGGAAAAGAGTTAAAAGAAGAGTTGAAAAAATTAATTATAGAAGAGTGTGAAAAAGAGTGTGCAATTGAAGATATAAAAGACGATGATATTTTATTTGGACCTGACTCTGTTTTGCAATTAGATTCTATGGATGCGCTTCAAATTTCTATGGCATTACATAAAAAATATGGCTTAAAAACGACGGACAGCAAAGAACTTAGAAAAATAATGGTCTCTATTAACACCTTAGCACATCACCTTGAGACTAAATGAAAAAAAGAGTTTTTATAACCGGTTCTTCCATTATTTGTGCCTTAGGAAATCATAAGGAAACGTCCGTTGAGAAAATAAAACAGATAAATAATGAGAACTACCCACACTACTTAAAAGAAAATTTTGAAAAAATCAATTTTTATCGTATTAAGAAGTTTTTTACCACACAAGAAGAGAAATTTTATTGGGTTTTAAAAAACAGTATCCTTGATGCTATAAACGATGCCAAATTAACCGAACAAGAAGCCAAAGAGTTACATGTTTTTTTAGGCTCAACTTCTATGTCTATTTCTATAAAAGAAGAAGAGTTTGGAGAATCTAATAAAATTAGTAGCTTAGGATATGGAGAGATTGGAAATTTTATTGAAGAGCTTATTGCTTCAAATTATCCTTCAACTATTATACAAACAGCGTGTACTTCAAGTGCTAATGCCTTAACCCAAGCAGCGGAACTAATCAAATACAATAAAATAAAAAGAGCATTAATCGTTGGTTTTGAATTTTTTAACCATACCACCTATCGTGGCTTTCAATCTCTTTTACTTTTAAGTCCTACTGGTACATATAAACCCTTTGATAAAAACAGCGATGGACTTATTTTAGGTGAAGGGTGTTCCTCTTTAATTCTTGACTCTGAAAAAAAAGAAACTTCCGATTTTGAACTACTATCTTCACATACTTGCTTTGATAACTTCTCAGTTACAAGTTCCAACCCTAATGGAGAACTTACACTTTTCTGCATGGAAAAAGCATTGGACAAAGCCAACTTAAGCCTTAAAAATTTAACCTGTATTAAAGCCCATGCCACAGGAAGTGAAAACTCCAACTTATCTGAAGTTACGGCTATTAACAGTTTATTTAAAAAATATAATCAAAAAACAGATGTAGTTATTTTAAAACCCTATATCGGTCACACACTGGGTGCTTGTGGAACCAATGAAATAGTTCTGCTATGTGAAAGCATTAAACATAATTTTTTGCCTAAAACCATTAATTTTAAAGAGAAATACGATAGTGTTGACTTTACACCTTTGTTAGAGAGTAAAATGCTAAAAAAAGCTACCATTCTTTTTCAGTTTATTGGATTTGGAGGAAGCATTACTTCACTCATTTTAAGCAATGAGAGTTAACATGTATATACAAAGTATGTTTTCCTATATCAAAGAAAGACAATCAACTAGTCAGTACAAACAGCTACTTAAACCTTTGTGTGCTTTAAATTTAAGACGAACTTCAAAGTTTAATCTTATGGCAATTTATGGAGCAATTAATACACTTAACCGCCTCTCATATGGAAAAGAGTTATCCATTTATATAGCCAGTGAATATGGCTGTGTTGAAGATTTATTTGAAGTTTTAAGACAAATTAAAGAAGAAGAATCTATTCTTATGCCATTTGACTTTTTAAATGTTAATACCAATAATACTGGTTTTTTTATTGCACAAGCGTTAGATACTAATGGAAATAATATCAATGTCTCTTCTGAAAATTTCTCTTTTGAAAAAGCGTTTGAACTAGCATATTTTAATTTTCAAACCCAAAACAAAAATGAAATTTTAATAGGAGCAGTGGATGAATCCGTAGAAGAGATACCCAACCATAATTCGATTATTAACAATTTAGAAAATGCAACTTCAAAAGATGGTTCCTCATGGTTGTATATAAATAATAAAAAAGAAAACTCTATTGCAAAAGTTAAATCGTTTAATTTCTTCACTAACTTAAAAGAGTTAAATCAATATTTAAAAGAAATTGCGTATGGTAAAATTGGATTAAACCAATATGCTAGAAAATATCAAAGTGAATTAGAAATAGACAAAGATTTAATTCTAAAAAATGAAGATAATTTTTATGGAACATACAGCGCTTCTGATATTATTGATTTGCTAAATCAACAAAATAAATTGTCTATTTATATTAGTTTAGATTCTAAAAAAAGAGCCTATTTATTTTGGTTTGAAGAGTCAGATACTCTTTAACATTTTAAAAGCTTCTTCTTCAAGAGTTGAAGCTTTTATCAAGATTTCTGAAATCTCTTTAGCATTTAATTTTTCTAATTTTTTTGCAGACTCAACACATTTTAAAGCAAAAAGTCTAAGAGTATCTCCTGATTGTGTAATTAGTTCACTTGCTTTTTGAAGTTTATCTTTATCTAAATCATAAGTTTTTGCTTCTTGTAAAAAAGCAGCATACAAAAATCTAAATCCACCACCACCCGTTCCTATCTCTTCTTGCATTCTTACAATATGGGTCAGATAATTTTTAACATATCGTGCATCTTTATTATTTTGTAATTTTTCAATTGATTTGGCTAACCTTCTCATGCCTTTTATCCCAGCAAAAGGAAAGGGTGTAAGCATAGATTTTGCATTTTTTCTAATCGCTTTTTTTAAAATTGAAACATAATCAAGTGAAGATGGAATATTCATTGGATAATAAAGAAATCCTTTAGGAGCAAATACTCCTTTTGCAAACCTTGCTCTGGTTAAATCTTTTTCATTGCACTCCACTACCTCTTCAAAAACAGGATCAGATATTTTATAATTTTTACCCTTTTTGCCATAAACCAAAAGATTATGAGCATTAAAATGAAATCTCATATTAGGAGGCATATACGGAAGGTAAAATACTGAAGTTTGCAAACCAACTAATTTATTTTCTGCTTCCACTAATCTTGTTAATTCTAAATTTGCTTCTAAGATATCTTTATACTGTTTTTTAAAAATTTTAACACCTAAGACTTTCTCTATATTTCTTACAATATTTTTAGGCAACGCTCTGTACGCTATTAAAGGCATATTGTTAAGTTTAATAATGGGTAAAAAAGCAAAAGAGAGCGTACTGGTAATTCCAAATGCCATGGGTTCGCTCATTTTTAATCCGTAGTGTGTTAATAAAGTAGAAACCACTCCACTTTCGCAATGTGCAAATTGTGAATGTTCAAAGTTATTTAACATGCGTAAACTCCTTAATCTCTTCTATATTTACACCAAAGGCATTCGCATACTTTTGCACTATTTTGTCATTTAAGTTTTTAAAATATTTCATCTGTAGATGTCGTTTTACTCTAAAAGAGAACATGCCTACCACACTTGAAAGCGTTGAAATATCCATTCTATTTTTATACATAAAGTATTTTATAGGCGAAGCAATATTTTGTTTTATCTCTTCTAAACACTCTTCTTGTAAGTTTTGATACTCTTCAACCGCGGTAATTGTAGCAAACTCTTCAACACTGCTTCCATAATTAACTCGAGAAAATTCTCCCTTTTCACTGACGGCATACATCACTTTTTTTTGTCCATTAAGTGTTGAATTATTCTCCAATGGCACCTCTGTTTTTTTCATTATACTACTTCAAGAGAGACAAAGGCTGTTGAAAAGCGTCCACTTTCTGGAATATAACAAAGAATTTTCTCACCTTTTTGTAGTTTTTTGCTGTGAAAGAGTTCTTCTAACATTATATACATAGAAGCACTTCCTGTATTGCCAAACTCTGTTAAATTTGTGAACCATTTTTCATAAGGAATTTCAAAATTGGCGCTAATAAGTCCTTCATACAGCTTGTCTCTAAAATAAGCCGAGGAGTAGTGAGGTAAAAAATAGTCGTATTCTGTTGCACAAATGCTTCTTTTCTTAACAATTTCAATTAAAGGTTTTATAACGGTGTATTCCACAATATTTTCATTTAAAAGTTTTACATCTTGTCTAACACTTAAGAGTGATTTTTCCATCACCTCTTTTTGCTCATACGCTCTCCACGATTTTACCGTTTTATCCTCTTGCACTTCCAATCCACTGTACATGCAAACGGGCATTTCACCCGCATACGATAAAATTTCGATAAATTCAATTTTTAATGAAAGCCCCTTTTTATTGGGTTTATTTTCAACTCGCATCGCCCCTGCGCCATCTGAAAGCATCCATCGTAAAAAATCTTTTTCAAAAGCAATGCTGGAGTTCATTTTTAATTCTTCAAGTACATTGGACTCTTCTGTAAAGTTTCTGGCACTTAATATAGGCGAAGAAGCTTCTGAACCACAAGAAACAGCTTTTGTAAGTTCTCCTGCTTTAATGCCATAATATATATATTTCAGTGCATTTATTCCACTTAAACAAATACCCGATGCAAAAATAGTTTCAAGAGGAGAAATACCTAACTCTCCTTGAACCATTAGCGTATGCCCTGGCATAAGTTGGTCAGGTGAAGTTGTGCCACATGCCAAGCACTCAATTTCATTTAATAAGAACTCTTCCTTTTCAAGTTTTTTTATGGCATTTGCACATAATTGTGCATTAGTAAAGAGTACTTTTTGCGTTCCTTTTTCTAAAACATAAAATCTGCGTTTAATCCCATTGCTTCGTAAAACAATGCTTTTAGCTTTTGATTTTTTTCCTCCAATGTATCCCAAATACTCCTCAATATCGCTGTTTTTTACAGGCTCATTTGGCATAAATTTTTGAATATCGTTAATATAAACATCTCTCATTATTTAAATTCCTACATTCTTTCATTACCACTTTTTGAAGGCAATTCGTAAAACTCTTTTTCTTGTGCTATTTTTTCTTTATTTATTTTTCTTAAAATGGTTTGAATTATCATATTCATAGGAACCACAGTAACTATCATAGCGATTAAAAAAATTAAATACAGCATAACAACAGGCTTTCTTTTAGCACTTCCTTGATTCCCCAGTTTTAAAATAAGTTTACCCCAAATTAAAAAACTTTTTGTTCCAATTTTTTCACTTTTTATAAGTTTTGGATTTACTTCAACGGCTTTTAGTCCATACAATAAACTTTTTTTCTCTTTTTCTTTATTGTTACAAAGGGCTTGAAGCAATGCTTTGCCAAATCGTTGAGAGTTAATTATCTCATTATCATCTATTCCTGCACCACTTAATCCACAAAAAGGCTCTTTTTTTCCTGTTAGCATCCATCTGGGTGTGGTAATAAATGTTTCTAAAGAATTTCCTTTGTCAATTAAAACCACATTATCTATTAGCGTTGCTTCTAACTCATTAAGCAATTTTTTCATCTTTTCTTGTGCCATTATCCACATATTTCTGCACCCGATCAGTGTAATAACTGGCTTATTTTTAAATACTTTTTTAGCCCAAGAAGATTGTAAAAACGAAGACACAGGAATACAAGGAGCTAAAAACCAAACTTGATACGCCAAAATAATTAAATCATACTCAGTTGAATCTTCTTCGAACTCTTTTAATTTACATGGCTTCATATAAATAGCTTCTGGAAAGGTATCAATAAAGGTCATAAGATCCCAGGGAAAAGGGTAAGATTTTCTTGGCTCAATGGTTTTAAATGTAAGTTCAATGCTTTCATGGTTTAAAAGGGGTTTTGTAAAATGGCTTACTAATTGTCTTAATTGCCCTGTTTGAGAATATGAAATAACTAATACTTTTTTTGGATTCAATAAATTACTCTTTATAGATAGTTTGTTGAATGGTAAGATAATTTTTTTTAAATTAAGGTAAAGATAACAAAACGCTTAATTGTTTGTTATCTTTACGCTTAAATTATTCTGACAAATTATTTAAGTGAAGTTGAATGGCGTTGTTTAAATTTTGAACCCAACCATTATAATTTTGATGAATAGTATTATTCGCGCTGTTATAATTTAAATTTGCACTATTTTTATAAACAATTGAATACGAATCTTTTGAATAAGGAATCTCAACCACTGCCATATGTTTTCGTAAATTTATCTGACCTTGTGCAAGACCTGGCTTTACTTTTGTAATTTGCCAACCCAATCCTAAACCTGCTGTTTTAATTGCTTTATACATTTGGTCATCATTAACCTCTTTTTTAACGCTCACAGGATTATCTGCCACATTAAAAACAGCTACAGTTCTACATCCAGTTAAAACAACTAGTCCAATAATTGCAATTGCAATTAATTGTAAAATATTTCTCATTTTTTTCCTTTTTTTAAAATTTGACTATAATTATAACTTAATAAAGTCACAATTCAAATTTTTATTGTTTTATATTACTATTTTTATTGTTTCATACGGATTATATAAAACATTGGCACCGTGTTGGATTTTTACATTTCTTCTTTGAGTGTAATCAACTAGATAATTTCCTGCAAAATCTACTGAAAAGCTAGTACATAACTGTGCTGCTTTTTCTATTATTTCATCCGGAATGGTTTTTTTACTGTTTTGAACAATAACATGGCATGATGGTTGATCTTTAAGATGGAACCAAAAATCACTGGCTTTACTGTTTTGAAGTAGGAAAATATTTTCTCGCTCATTTTTGCCTAAAAGAATTTTATATCCCTTATAAAAAAAGCTTTCATAATTTTCTAACTTTTTGGTTTTGGTTTGGTTTTTCTCTTTTTTAGGCAGTAAAAACTCTATTTCATCTATTGAGGCTGCGTCTTCTATTTGTTGTATTAGTCGGTTTAAAAACTCGTTTTTTTCTTCAAGGTTCTTTTTTTCTATGTGCATAAATTTTGCTTTTTGTTTTGCTTTTTTGGCTTTTAAAAACAAATTATTTGCAAAACTTTGCGCGGTGGGATAGTTTAAATCCAGTTCAATTTCAACATTATCTCCGTTGAAGTCAACTAATAAAATTTTCTTTTCATAGGGTTTTATTTGGTAAATATTGCTTAATATTAAATTGGCTTTTTGATACAATTCGTTAGATTCTTCTTCTAAAGATTCTTTGCTTTGCAAAGAACCAAGAAGCTTGTTTAATTTTGAAATTTGTTTTTTAACTGTTGTTATTTTTTGTTTTTTAATGCTTAAAAGAGCTTGTTGCTCTTTGTGACTAAATCTCTCATAAAGAAGCTCTTCAATATCGTTAACCTCTTCAAAAACAGGCGTAAAATTTGCTTTTGGCACGGGAAGTAGAAGTTGCCCTACTTTAACAATTCTACTGGAAGCTTGTTCATCTATATGTCTAAGTGCTTCTAGAACAATTTCTTCTTCATCTACAATTATGATATTGGTGTATTTTCCTGTAAACTCTAAGTGCAATTTGGTTTTTAACTGTTTATACGAAGAAGGACTAAGAACTTCAAAGCAGATGATTTTATCGTCATTTAATAGCATTACATTTTCAATTTTAGAATTTATAAATCGCTTATTTAAGACCTCATCAAAAGGAGCGTTGTACTCTCTTTTTGCGTTGCTTGATTCTTCTTTTTTATAGATTAAAGAGTTACCTTTTGATAAATCAAAATAGAGTGTATTTTTGTCATTAAACTCAATAACAATGGTATTGTTTTCAATACGCTTAATATATTTAATATGGGTACAATTCTTTTTTAAATAAGCCACTATGGCTTTTAAAATGTAGTATTTCATTGATTCTCTTTATCTTGATTTGTTTGCTATTTTATATTTTATATAGCCTTTAGTTATATAAGTTTTATTTATACAATTACTGTCATTTTTTCAGACTTCTTTTATATTTCTCAGCTATAATTGTAGCTAAATTATTATTTCACAGGAGTATATATGTCAAAATTATTAAAAATCGTTCTTGCAAGTTCTCTTGCTCTAGGTGTTGCTGTTACATCTTCTTCAGCTGATGTAATTAAAGGTCAAAAACTTTATACAAAAGTATTAAAAAGTACATGTGATATGACAGGTGCTAAATTTGCAGCAACTTTTTCACAAGATGAGTGGGAATCTATTAAAGAAGCTGGAAATTTTGAAGCTGAAGTGATTAAAATTTGCCCAAATCTTAAGCCAGGGGTTCTAAAAGAATCTATGCAAGAACATATTTATGATTTCTTTTATGAGTATGCAAATGATTCAGGAAATGTTCCTTCTTGTTAAGAAACTAACTGTTCTAAAGGGGTGATAACTTCAAGGTTATCACCCCTTTTTTTATTTATAATTTACATAAATAAAATTAATATTTCATTAAGATACGATTAACAAAATTAGGCGTATAATCAAAAAAAATTACAAAGGAGCGTTATGAAAAAAAGTATTTTATCACTTTGTTGCGTTGCTGCATTGGCAACTAGCTCATTTGCATCAACAGATATGATGAAACAATTAGAAGCGTTAAAAGCACAAATTGCTGCTTTAGAAGCTCAAATTAATTCACAAAGTGTCAAGTTAGAAGAGAGTTTAAAACAACAAGAAAAAAAAATTGTTAAAGTAGAAAAAACAGTTGATAAAACCAATAAAACTCTTAATGAAGTAAAAGCACACGATGCGGGAGATAATATTAAATGGGATGTTGATTTTAGAACACAAGTAGATTCTATTTCGTATAAATTAGGAGATGGAACTAAACTTAAAAATGAAGCGGTTATGTCAAATAGATTATGGCTTAATATGAAATTTCAAGCCGATGAAAACTCATCATTTTTTGGAACACTTTCATATAACAAGCTATATGGAGACAACCTTGCAGATGATGGAACAAATAACTTCAGTGGTTTTGACTGGGTTACCAATGAATCAGCTACTAACGACAACTCTATTAAAGTTAAAGAAGCATTTTGGCTTTATGCAAACGATACTTTCTTAGGTACAAATGTTCCTTGGACGGCATCAGTTGGACGACGTCCTTCAACAGATGGCTTAGGAATAAACTTTAGAGAAGGACAAGAGAGAAAATCTGCTCTTTCACACACCGTTAATGTGGAGTTCGATGGAGCTAGTTTTAAATACGATTTAGACAAAGTAACAGGAATAGACGGTATGTGGATGAAATTTTGTTTTGGTAGAGGATTAACCAACGCAAGATTAAGATTTGACAACACCGGAAATCCAGATTTCACAAAAGATGGCTCAAAAGCAGAAAACATAGATATGGCAGGGCTTATTTTTGTACCTTATGACGATGGGCAATACTCTGTTCACACGAACTATGCAAAAGCATGGAATTTAATTGGAATCGATGCTTTAAATCCAGCTGCTGGATTTAAAGAGTTTGGAGACCTTCAGTTGGCTACTATTATGTTTAAAACATGGGGAGTAGGCAATGGTATTTCTGACTTTTTAGACGATACTTCTTTATTTGTATCTGCTGCTATGAGTAAAACAGATCCTAATAATACCATGCTAGGTTCTAGTAAATCTGAAACAGGCCACTCTTTATTAATTGGTGCAAATATGCCTTGCCCTATTAGTGAAGATGCTCGTGTAGGAATTGAGTGGAACAAAGGAAGTAAATATTGGCGTTCAATGACCTATGGCGAAGATACTATGGTGGGAAGTAAAATTTCAGCAAGAGGAACTGCATGGGAAGTTTACAGACACCAACAACTCACCGAGGCCCTTAGCTTTACATTAAGATATACTTATATTGATTATGACTATACAGGAAGCAATGGCTTCTTTGGAGACTTTGGGGCACCTCAAAAAATTGGTGCTAATGATGTTGCTGAAGCACAAAACATTACTGCAAATATTAGATACCGATTCTAATATTTTTATAAACAGAAAAAGCAGTTGCTTTTTCTGTTTAGCTCTTAATTAAAACGATATTTATCCAATTTTAAAACTATTTTTTCTGCAACAGTTATCATGGAAATATTTACTCTTTTAAACTCAAGATTGTCTATATTTAACAGCAATTTGTCATAAACTAATGCATAAGGGTAGAGTAAAAAATAGATATACTCCTTACTTCTAGACTCTTTTTGAAGTTCCGCAAACCAAGTTGATAGAAGTGAAAAACAGAGCATTGAAGGGTTAAACGCTTTTCCATTTTCAAGCTCTTTGTTGATAATTTCGTTTAAATAATTGTATGAAAGTAAGATAGCTTTTGTGTGAGTATTTTGTGGTTGTCGCCAATAAAATTCATGTGGCTTAGTAACTTTTTGCAGTCCTCGTAAAATTTCATTAATATTTTTTTCAATAAACTCTTTAAACTCAATTTTTGCATCAAAGAGTTCAATGTTTTTATTTTGATAACTTAAAATAATATCTTTACAAAAGAGTAAAAGAGCTTCTGTTTTTATTTTTGAAGTGTTTAAAATCATGCTGCTATTGTAACTAAAAATAAGTTACATTTTAATCTTTTAAGTCTGTTTAAGATAAAATAATGAAAATTTATAAAAAAATAGCTGTAAAAGCTTTGTAAAATAATGAAAGGTATTTATTGGAACAAATTGGTGTATTAAAAGATGGTCAAATCTACGACCTACAAACAGCCGAAGCTTTGAATATTCAAGGTGAAAAAATAGTTGATGATGACTCAAAAGAATCGTTAGAAATCTTAAGACACTCTTGTGCACACCTTATGGCACAAGCAATTAAAGAACTCTATCCTGAAGCTAAATTTTTTGTAGGACCTGTAATTAAAGAGGGTTTTTACTATGACTTTAAAGTCAATTCTAAAATTGGTGATGAAGATTTAATTACCATTGAAAAGAAGATGAAAGAGTTAGCTAGTGCGAAACTTCCTATTACTAAATATGAAGCTTCTCGAAAAGAGATTGAAGAGAAATTCGCTAACGATGAGTTAAAACAAGCCGTTTTAAAAAATATTAAAGACGATACTCTTACCATTTATAAACAAGGTGATTTTGAAGACCTTTGTCGAGGTCCTCATTTAACCAATACAAGAATGATAAGAACTTTTAAACTCACTCGTGTTGCGGGCGCGTATTTAGGTGGCGATGAAGAGAACGAGATGATTACTCGTATTTATGGAATTGCTTTTTTTGATAAAAATTCGCTAAACGAGCATGTAAGACTTTTAGAAGAAGCTAAAAAAAGAGACCACCGAAAATTAGGAACTGAACTAGAACTCTTTATGTTCAACGAAGACATTGGAGCAGGACTTCCTTTATGGCTTCCAAACGGGGCAAGACTACGAAGCAAATTAGAGCATTTACTCTATAAAGCACACCGGATCAGAGGGTATGAACCCGTACGAGGACCTGAGATTTTAAAAGCAAATCAGTGGGTAAAATCTGGACACTATGAAAACTATAAAGAGAATATGTATTTTACGGAAATTGACGGGCAAGAGTATGGAATTAAGCCTATGAATTGCGTAGGACATATTCAAATTTTTAAACACGACATTGTTTCATACAAAGAGTTACCATTAAAGTTTTTTGAGTATGGCGTGGTTCACCGACATGAAAAATCGGGTGTTATGCACGGATTATTTAGAGTAAGAGAATTTACCCAAGACGATGCACATATTTTTTGTATGCCAAGTCAAGTTAAAGATGTTATTATTGAAGTACTTGATTTTGTAAAAAGCCTTATGAATGTATTTGGTTTTACTTATGAGATGGAAGTTTCAACCAAACCTAAAAAAGCCATTGGTGACGATGCTTTTTGGGAAAGTACTACAAAAAGTATTATGGATGCACTGGATGAAAATGGTTTAAGCTACGGAATTGATGAAGGTGGCGGGGCATTTTATGGTCCTAAAATTGATATTAAAATTCTTGATGCCATTGGAAGAAAATGGCAATGCGGTACAATTCAAGTGGATATGAACTTGCCTTCACGATTTGAAGTTGAGTATATCAATGAAGAGGGTCACAAAGAGCAACCGGTTATGATTCATCGAGCAATTTTAGGTTCATTTGAAAGATTTATTGGAATCTTAACTGAACACTGTGCAGGTGAGTTTCCATTTGTAATTGCGCCTACACAAGTTATTTTTATCCCTATTGCCCCACAACATGTGGATTATGCAAAGCAATTACAAAAAGAGTTGCTTAAAATTGAAATAGATAGTAAAATATTTGATAAAAATGAAAGTCTAAATAAACGAATTAGAAATGCTGAAAAACAAAGAGTCCCAATGATTGTTGTTATTGGAGATGAAGAAGTAGCCAATCAAAAAATTGCGTTACGAGATCGTCGAAAAAGAGAACAATCTGAACTTACAAAAGATGCATTTATAGAATTATTAATAGAACTTAAAAAGGAGAGCGAAGTTTGAGTAAACAAACAAAAAACAACGATGCAATTATGAATGAGGAAATTACTGCGAAAGAGGTAAGATGTATGAATGATGATGGTACTAACTATGGTATTATCACAACGAAAGATGCTTTAAAACTTGCCGATGAATTAGGTTTAGACCTAGTTTTAATTGCACCTGAGGGAAATCCTCCTGTTGCAAAAATTATGAACTATGGTAAGTTTAAATATCAATTGGAAAAAAAGAAAAAAGAAGCTAAGAAAAAACAAAAAGTTATTGTAGTTAAAGAGATTAAACTCTCTGTAAAAATTGCAGAAAATGATGTTAACTACAAAGTTAAACATGCAAGAGAGTTCCTAGAAGAAGGAAACCATGTTAAGTTTAGAGTTTTTCTAAAAGGTCGAGAAATGGCTCACCCTGAAGCTGGGGTTGATGTACTAAAAAAAGTTTGGCCAATGATTGAAGATATTGCGGTTATGGACAAAGAACCAAAACTAGAAGGGCGATATGTCAACATGATGGCACTGCCTAAAAAAGATGAAAAAAAGAGCTAATCTTACTTTAAAAGCCTATATATCTTTATAGGCTTTCTTATTTATTTCTTAATAGTTAATAAACTCTAAAGCATTTTTTTACTATAATTGCGAACTTTTTCTATATATAAAAGAAAATGCAAATTTAAAAGGAGGAATCCCCATGCCAAAGATGAAATCTAACAGTGGTGCTTTAAAACGATTCAAAGTTAAAAAGAATGGTTCTGTTAAAAGAGGTTCAGCTTATAGAAGTCATATTTTAACTAAAATGACATCTAAAAGAAAAAGAAATCTAAGAGGTCCACAAACAGTTGCTGCTGGTGATATGTATCGCGTTAAAGCAATGTTAAACTTAGCGTAATTATTTAAATAATTACTTTGTCCCTCCATGCAAATGGACAAGTTCAATATGCTTTGCATATTGACACCTATTATTAAACATAATATACGGTAAAGGAAAAAAATGCCAAGAGTAAAAACAGGTGTAGTCAGAAGAAGACGACACAAAAAAGTATTAAAAGCGGCCAAAGGTTTTTATAGCGGTAGAAGAAAACACTTTAGAAAAGCTAAAGAGCAATTAGAGCACTCATTAGTATACGCTTATAGAGACAGAAGACAGAAAAAAAGAGACATTAGAAAACTTTGGATTGTAAGAATTAATGCAGCTTGTCGATTAAACGATATTAACTACTCAAGATTTATGAACGGTCTTAGAGTTGCAAATATTGAATTAGACAGAAAAATATTAGCTGATATGGCTATGAATGACTTTGCTGCATTTACTACAGTAGTAGAAGCTTCAAAAGCAGCATTAAATAAATAATTTTAAATTTGCATAGATTAAAAAAGGGTTGAAGATTACTTCAACCCTTTTTTGTTGCCTTTAAACAGCTTAACTACTCCTCGTGGTATCCACAAAATCAAATACACAGCAACAGTAAAGAGTAAAGGATGGATTGCTCCAATTCCATAAGCTCCAGCGTTAGGTAACCTCATTAAATGTTCAATAGGATGAGAAATCCACTCTTGATGGTGCATTCCTAAGGTTAATATCAAAAAAACAACGCCTACAATAAATAACTCTTTTTTCATTTTTATCCTAATATTCTTTCAATAAAAAAGCCCCAAGCAACTGCTTGAGGCTTTTCATCTGTTTTATTATTTTGCTTACGCTTTACCTGAAAGCAATCCGTGCATTGTCATAGGTTTTAACATATACACTTTTAACAACCACCAAATATATCTCTCTTGTGTTGGATCTAATGGGAATGATGGTGTTGGTTTACCTGACCAGTCAAACTCAGCTAACATAACTTTACCAAGATCTGTAATTAAAGGACATACAGTATATCCATCATATTTAGATGTTAAAGGTTTTCCTTCCATTGCTGAAAGAATATTGTCTACAAGCGCTTTGTATTGTTTTCTAACACTTCCACCTGTTTTACCCATTGGAACTGCTGCAATATCACCTATTGCAAATACATTGGCATATTTAACGTGTTGAAGTGATTCTTTATCTACAGGAACCCAACCTTTAGCAGAACCTAATGGTGAATTTCCAATTTCATCGGGAGCTTTCATTGGAGGAGTGATATGTAAAAAGTCAAAATCGAAGTCTAAGTCTTCAGTTTTTGTAACCATTGTATACTCTTCTAAATCTTCGTCATACTCACCTTTTTCTTTCCAGCTACGCTCAAAAGTAGCTGTTTTATTAGCTAAGTCAACTGCCGTTAAGCTGTGTGCGTAGTTCCATTTGAAATCTCTTACTTTAAATTGCTCTAAAATAGCATCGTGATACTCAGGAATACCGAACATTTTTCCACCACTTGAATTAAGCAGTAACTCAGTGTTTGCTCTTGCACCTGCTTCTACTAATCTAGCATGAGTAAGATACATAATTTTCTTTGGAGCTCCTCCACATTTAATAGCAGTTTTTGGATCTGTAAATAGTCCTTTTACTTTTTTACCGGCTTTTGCTTCATTTACAAATTTTTGCATATTATTCCATGTTGCAACTGCTCCATCTACTGTGTAAATTGAACAAGCACCACTGTTACCAAAAGTATTTAGAATTTGTGAAGAGTCACCAACTGTATACGTTTCTTCAATTGATTCAAGACCTTTAATACTTCCAAAATCAAGTTTTAATCCTGTTGCAATTA
Organism: Arcobacteraceae bacterium; assembly: GCA_041672955.1. Taxonomy (GTDB): domain Bacteria; phylum Campylobacterota; class Campylobacteria; order Campylobacterales; family Arcobacteraceae; genus Marinarcus. Next base: position 46,700 of record JBAYYP010000001.1, on the reverse strand, counting down.
TTAAAAAATCATAGGTAATAACTTCTCCACTTTTAGTGGTTAGTTTATTGTTGTCTGGATCAAATTCAACTGCAAAGTCTGCAATGTGTTTAATTCCTTTTGGAAGATAATCTTTAGTATCATACATGATGTCACTTTTATTATAAACACCCGCAGCAATAAGAGTATTTCCTGGTTGATATGAAACCGACTTAGGGTTTGGCTCAATAATAGTAATATCTGGATTTGATAAACTGCTAGTAAGTCTTGAAGCAGTTGCAACCCCTGCTAAACCTCCACCAACAATAACAATTTTTGCTTTAACATCACTGGCTCGTGCCGATGTTGCTGCTTCAACTTCAGTACCGCCTAACAAAAATGCAGCTGATCCTAATCCTGCAACTTTTAATGCATCTCTTCTTGAGAGTCCATGCTTTTTAAGCTCAGAATCTAATAACTCTAATGAGTCTTTTAAATCTTTATTTACCATGCGATATCCTTTAGAAATAACTTTATCTGTAGGGTATCTAAAAAAAGATAATATAAAACTTAGTCTTTTCTTAATGACTTTATTTTAATTATAAGTTAGCCTTATGAATTTAGTTAATTAGCTTATATACTTCTTTTTAATATCTCAAGTGCTTTTTCATACTCTTCTTTGGTATTCATATTTAAAAACTCTTCTTCATTATCAAACTCTACAACTTGCACATGACTTTGCTTAATTAAATAACCGATTTTATGAATATCTTGTTCTAGCATTTTTTCTATTTTTGGCAATAAAGAAGTAGAAAAAACTCCACATAAATTATGTGTTTTATTAAGAGTTTGTGCAATGGTAATCTCATATTCAGTGCATTTATCAATCAGTTTTTCAATACTTTGTATGCTTACAAAAGGAGTATCTACCGTTAAAATAAAAACTTTAGGAGCGTTTACTTTTGTTAAAATTTCTTTTAATCCAATTAAAGGAGAGTATATATTTTTATTTTCATCTAAAATAATATTAGTGCTATTTTCTTCTAAAAAATTAAAGTTATGCTGTTTTGATGAAATAAAAAGATTTTCAAAAAATGGATAAAGTCGGTTGTATTGAAAGTGAATTAAAGAATCGAACTGGCAAAAGGGTAAAAATGTTTTATTTTTACCCATTCGAGAACTTTTTCCTCCACATAAAATGACAAGAGGAAAATTTTTAGTAGTGAGTGGTTTGGTAACACTTCTCACGTTAATCTCTTTTATAAAGACCGTGGGTCAGTTATATATCCAGAGATTGCACTAGCAGCTGCAACTGCTGAGTTGGCTAAATATATTTTAGAACTTCGTGAACCCATTCGTCCAACAAAATTTCTATTTGTTGTTGAAATACAAACTTCATTGTCGCCTAAGATTCCCATATATCCACCTAAACATGCTCCACACGTAGGGTTAGAAACAACCGCACCAGCATCGATTAAAATATCAATATAGCCTAATTTTGTGGCATCTCTTAAGATTTTTTGAGTTCCAGGAGTTACAATAAGTCTTGCATGTCGCGCTACTTTTTTACCTTTTAAAATTTGGGCTGCTACTTTAAAGTCGCTCAATCTTCCATTGGTACAAGAACCTATAAAAACTTGGTCAACCCTAATTTCATCGAGTACTGCTTGATTTACAGAGTGACCATTTGATGGTAAAAACGGATATGCAATTACAGGATCCAGCTTTTCAACATCAATCTCAATAACTTGACAATAAACTGCATCAACATCACTATAATGAATTTTTGGCTCAGCTCTTAATCCGTTATTATTTTCTGAAACTACATCTAAAAACTCTTTCGTAATTTCGTCGTATGCGACAATCCCATTTTTAGCACCGGCTTCAATAGCCATATTGCATAAGCTAAATCGGTCATCCATACTTAAATATCCAATAGTATCGCCTGTAAACTCTAACGCTTTATATAAAGCTCCATCTACGCCTAAAATTCTAATAATCTCTAAAATTAAATCTTTTCCTGTTACAAACTCTTTAGGTTTTCCAGTAAAAACTACTTTAATAGATTCAGGCACTTTAAACCAGTTTCCGCCTGTTATCATTCCAAAAGATATATCTGTACTTCCCATTCCTGTGCTAAAAGCTCCTAAAGCTCCATGCGTACAAGTGTGTGAATCTGCACCAATAATTACATCACCTGGTAAGACTAACCCTTTTTCAGGTAACAAGGCGTGTTCAATTCCCATATCTTTTTCATCAAAGAAATATTTTAAGTCGTGTTTATAGGCAAAATCTCGCGAGATTTTCGCTTGATTGGCACTGGCAATATCTTTTGCAGGAATAAAGTGATCTAGCACAATTGCAAACCCTTCAGGGTTGGCTAACTTTGTAAAATCTCCTTCTTCAAATGCACGAATTGAAATAGGCGTGGTAATATCATTTCCAATAACCATATCAATTGGACTTCGTATAATCTCTCCCGCATAAACTTCTCTTCCTACATGTTCACTGAATATTTTTTCTGTAATTGTTTGTCCCATTATTTTTACCTATATGTTGATTTTATATTAATAATTTTTTAAAATTGTATCTAAAACTTATTTAACTCACCAAATTATTAGTTGACTCTTTTTTCTTTTTACTGCTTCTAAATTGTTGCCAAATAATTAACACCACCGCAATATCGATTAAAACATCGGCTAAGTTAAAAATGGCAAAATCAAACCCACAATGCCAATAGACATAATCAACCACTCCTCCATAAATAAAACGGTCAATAATGTTGCTAATGCCCCCTGCGTATAACACCACAATTGCTAAGCTATACTCTTTAAAAAGTTCTTTATTCAAATACAAATAAATAACTCCACTTGTTAAAAGTGCCAGCTGAATATATTTTAAATAGTGTGCTAAAAACTCAAACATAGAAAAAGCAACGCCATAATTGTACGCCAATACCAAAGAAATGCACGAGCTTTCCCACGTAAAACCATTAACAAAAAGTGTTTTTATGTATTGGTCAAGTGCAATAAGCCCTAAAAATAGAAAAATTAAATAACGATTCATAGTTTACTTTTTATAAACTCTTCTAAATCGTTCATCGCTTTTTTTACCATTTTTTCATCTTTACCTTCGAGTAAAAGTCGTATTTTATTCTCTGTTCCTGAGTATCTTATGAGTTCTCTCATTCCTTGGTCTCTAATATTTTTAAGTTTTTCTTCAAGCCCATCAATTTGCTCTAATGGAATTTTCTTGCTCACATTTAAATTTACTAAAATTTGAGGATAGAGTTCAAAAGCATTTAATATTTCACTTGCTTTCTTTCCGCTTCTTAAAATCATTGCTAACACCTGAAGAGCAGAGGCTAAACCATCGCCTGTTTTCGCAACATCTCCAAAAATAATATGCCCACTTTGTTCGCCACCAAAATTAATGCCATTTTTTTTCATATCGGCTAATACATGTTTGTCGCCCACATCGGTTCGATTTAAGCCAAGTTCATATTGAGCCAAATAGTCTTCTAACGCTTTGTTGCTCATAACTGTTGCAACACATGCTTGCCCTTTTAAAAGCTTAGATTGGTGCAAATAGACGCATAAAGCTCCTATTAGTTTATCTCCATGAACTACATTTCCTTTTTCATCAACAACTACTAATCTGTCTGCATCGCCATCAAGTGCAATTCCAATATCTGCTCGTACTTCTTGTACTAATTTTGATATTTTTTCAGGATGTAAAGCACCACAATCTTCATTAATATTAAAACCATTGGGTTTATTATTAATAATAATTACTTCAGCGCCTAACTCTTCTAAAATAGTAGGTCCCACTTTATAAGCAGCTCCATTAGCACAATCTAAAACAATTCGCATGCCATTTAACGATAAATCTCTGGGAAATGAACTTTTAATTGAAACAATATATCTTCCAATTACATCATCAATTCGTTTTGAAGAACCAATTTCTTTTCCAGTTACTTGTGCTTTTTTAAGTAAATCTTCGTTAAAAAAGATTTTTTCTATCTCTTTTTCACAAGAAGTTCCTAATTTATCTCCATGTTTATCAAAAAATTTAATTCCGTTGTCCCAAAAATCATTATGTGAAGCACTCAACATTATTCCAGCGTCACATCTCATGCTCTCTGTTAAATATGCAATTGCAGGTGTGGGCATGGGTCCTATTTGAATAACATCGTAACCAACCGCTGTTAAGCCACTTACTAGTGCATTTTCTATCATATAACCACTTCTTCTTGTATCTTTTCCCACAAGTATTTTATTGGTATATGACTGTTTTCTAAAGAATATTCCTGCTGCCATGGCTAATTTCATTGCCGTCATGGCATCTAAAAACTCACCGGCTTTCCCTCTTACTCCGTCTGTTCCAAACAGTTTCATTAACAAGTCCTTAAGTTTAAACTTTCTTTAAAGATATTTTTTGTAACATTCTACCCTTAAAATTTTTATAAAGAGGTTAAAAAACAATATGGCAAATCACAAATCGTCTGAGAAAAGAGCTAGACAAACAACAGTAAGAACTGAACGAAACAGATTCTACAAAACAAGAATTAAAAACATTACAAAAAATGTTTTAGCAGCAGTTGAAGGTGCAGATAAAGAGCAAGCAATTGCAACTTTAAAAACAGCAAACAAATATATTCACCACTGTGTGACTAAAGGTATTTTGAAAAAAGGTACTGCTGCTAGAAAAGTAAGCAGATTACACAGTAAGGTTAATGCTATATAATTGATTTTATCAATTACTATAAAATAATCTATGCTAAAAAATAAACTACAACCTTTCATTGATCGATATAACGAAATTAATACCTTATTAATTTCGCCCACAATTACCAGTGATATTAAAAGAATGACTGAACTTTCACGAGAACAGTCTAATCTTGAAGATATTGTCGAGTATTCTAAAGAGTATTTAAAAGTCATAAAAGAAACAGAAGAGAACAAACTTCTTCTTGAGGATGCTGAATTTAGAGATTTGGCAAAAGAAGAGTTAATTGAACTTGAAAACAGAAAAGTAGAGTTAGAAAATCAAATCAAAATTGAACTTGTGCCTAAAGATCCCAATGATGAAAAAAATATCTATTTGGAACTTCGTGCAGGTGCGGGTGGAGATGAAGCGGGAATATTCGTAGGTGACCTTTTTAGAGGCTATTTACGATATGCCGAGGTGAAAGGTTGGAAAGTTGAAATTATGAGTTCGAGTGAGAGCGAAGCGGGAGGCTATAAAGAGATTGTCTTTTTAGTTAAAGGCGAACAGGTCTTTAGTCGTCTTAAATTTGAAGGAGGTATACACCGAGTTCAAAGAGTTCCTGCGACAGAATCACAAGGAAGAGTTCATACTTCAGCAATTACGGTTGCAGTAATGCCAGAAGTTGATGATGTTGAAATTGATATTAACCCTAATGAATTAAAAATAGATGTTATGCGTTCATCTGGTTGTGGGGGACAGTCGGTTAATACTACAGACAGTGCGGTTAGAATTACGCACTTGCCTACAGGGATTGTTGTCACCAACCAAGATCAAAAATCGCAACATAAAAACAAAGAAAAAGCAATGAAGGTCTTAAAAGCAAGGCTTTATGACCTTCAAATGCAAGAACAACTGTTAAAAGACAGTGCCAATAGAAAAGAACAAGTGGGTACAGGAGATAGAAGTGGGCGAATTAGAACCTACAACTATCCTCAAAACAGAATAAGTGATCATCGTATTAACTTAACGCTGTACCGCTTAGAAAATATTATGGAAGATGGTTTCTTTGATGAAATCATTGATCCTCTTATTGCTGATTATCAAGCAAGACTCATGGAAGCCAGCGGCTTATTATAATAAAAGTGATGAGTAATCAATACGATTATGTATTCGTAGTTTTTACTCGTCACTTCCCAAAAACGTAACCATTTCGTAATCTACTCAACCTATACTTTCAGTATTAAAACTAATCTCATAAAGGATTTGTATGCTAGAAAGATGGACTACTATTTTAGAAAAACTTGATTTCGCTTTTCAACCCATTATTCATACGTACACAGGGAAAATTTATGCCGTAGAAGCATTACTGCGTAATGTTGAAGCGGCGGCTGGCTATCACAATATTCAGGATTTATTTGATTGTGCTTTTGAAGATGATTTACTCTATCAAGTCGATTTAGAATTGCGAAGAAAAGCCATAAAAAAGTTTAAAAGAATCAATATTGAAAATCTTAAACTCTTTTATAATTTAGATAATCGAATTATTTACAGTAAAAATTGTCCGCAAGGACAAACTGCAAAAATTTTAGAAGAAAATGGCTTAAAAAAAGATGCTATTTGTTTTGAACTCAGTGAAAAAGGTTCCATGATTGAACAAAATGCACTGAGTTCCATGATTTATAAGTATAAAAATGATGGATACTCCATAGCCATTGATGATTTTGGTATTGGAATATCAGGTTTAGAACTTCTTTATTACAGTGAAGCTAATATTATTAAAGTTGACCGTTTTTTTATTACGAATATTCATAAAGATCCTAAGAAAAAACTCTTTTGCTCTTCCATTATTGACATGGCCCATACAATGGGAATGAAAGTAGTAGCAGAAGGAGTAGAACAAAAAGAGGACTATTATACGTGCAAAAGTATTGGTGCAGATTTTATTCAAGGCTTTTTAGTTCAAAAACCAACTCTTAAAACTAATGAAATTGAACCCATTTATAAAAATATTATAAGACTATTAAAAGAAGATAGAAGAGATGAAACAAAAAATTGCATTGACAACTCTTTAATTGAAGAGATTCTTCCTTTAAATATTGATACATCATTGCATGATTTATTTCTCTATTTTAAAAATAATCCACACAACTCCTTTGTACCAATCATAGACAATTATTCTCATTTAAAAGGAGTAATCTTTGAAGTGGATATTAAACAAATATCGTATTCACAATATGGGTTATCGTTGGCAAAAAATATTTCATTTAGCAGCAATTTATATAAATTTTTAAAACCAGCTTTATGTGTCGAAAGGACATGGGGAATTGATAAAACTTTAGAAATTTACAATATGAACGAAGTTAATTCAAAGGGAATTTTTGTCACCAATGCAAATAAATACCATGGTTTTATAAATGTCAACTCTCTTCTTTTGCTCTCTCACAAGCGTAATATTGAAATTGCAAAAAATCAAAATCCATTAACCAAACTTCCAGGGAACAGTCAAATTGAAGAGTTTATTTATACCAGTTTTAAACAACTCAAGAATAATCAAACTTTTCATATGCTCTATTTCGATTTTAATGATTTTAAACCCTTTAATGACACCTACGGTTTTAGACAAGGTGACCGTGCCATTTTAATTTTTTCTGAACTTCTAAAAAAACATCTTCCATTGAACTCTTTTATAGGTCATATTGGTGGCGATGATTTTTTTGTGGGATTTTCATGCTTATCCTATGAAGATGTTTTTTCATACGCTTCGATTCTACAAGATGAGTTCAAACAAAGTGTTATGAATCTTTACAACAAAAATGATGTGGCTAATGGATATATGATAGCCATGGATCGTTTTAACATTCAGCGTAAATTTGTATTGCTCAGTGTTTCATGTGCTATTGTTGAATTGGGATTGAATACCAAAAAACGAAACTTTGATTATACCTTGGGAAAAATGAAAAAAATCTCCAAGAAAGTTGATATGCCGGTGGGCGTTTGTTTGTAACCAATATGTAATCCAAAGCCATTATACTTTCAAATACAAAATAAAAATACGGAGATTACTATGAGTATAAAAAAATCTACTATGGCACTTCTTGCAACTGCCTCAATTGCTACTTCAATGTTGGCAAATGATCAAATTAGAATTGTTGGGTCTTCAACGGTTTACCCATTTACAAGTTATATTGCGGAAGAGTTTGGTGCAACAGCTGGATTTAAAACACCTGTTGTTGAATCAACGGGTTCAGGTGGGGGAATGAAAATTTTCTGCTCAGGTGTTGGGATAGGTACGCCAAGCTTTACAAACTCTTCGCGACCAATAAAAGCTAAAGAGTTTGAAACATGTCAAGAAAATGGTGTAAAAGAGATTACGGGATTAATGATTGGATTTGATGGAATTGCCATTGCACAAAACAAAGAGACTCCTAGTTTGAACTTAACAAGAGAACAAATATTTTTAGCCCTAGCACAAGAGGTTCCAAGTAAAGACGGTAAAATATTAATTGCCAATCCATATAAAAAATGGAATGAAATTGATGCCTCTTTACCTAATAGAGAAATTAGAATGATTGGAGCACCTACTACATCTGGTACACGAGACTCTTTTGATGAAATGGTTATGGAAGAAGCTTCAAAAAGTTTTCCTACGTATGAAGGAAAACCGTATAAAAAAATCAGAACCGATGGGGCTTATATTCCAGGTGGAGAAAATGATAACTTAATTGTGCAACAACTCACACAAGATAAAGCCGCATTAGGATATTTCGGATACAGTTTCTTAGAAGAAAATCATGACAAAATTTCAGGGGTAACTTTAAATGGGATTGCTCCAACAGCTAATAACATTGCCGATGGGAAATACCCAGTATCCAGAAGTATGTTTATGTATATGAAAAATGCCCATATTGGTCAAATCAAAGGCGTATATGAGTTTATGAACTTATATGTTCAAGATGCTATGATTGGTCAAAAAGGGGTATTAAAAAATATTGGTTTAATTCCTATGCCAACTGAAACGTTAAAAGAGGTTCAAAAATCGGTTAAAGCAAAAACTCTTTTAACCAAAGAGATGGTAGAAAAACACACTGTTCTTCCAGTGAAATAATTGAAAGACAATTTAAAAAAACCTCTACGGCCAGTAGAGGTTTTTTAATTTAAAAAGAGGATTCCTTAATGTCTAATGACTTGCTATTTTTACTGTTTTTTGGAGGGTTTATTCCAATACTTTTCATTGCTTATATTGTGGGTAAATCCAAAGCCAACAAAATATCAGCACAAGGAGTAACCTTGCATTCTCAAGCCAGTCAATACGGTTGGTTAACTGCGTTATATACAGGACTTCCTGCCATTACTTTTGCAACTACTGGTATTTTTCTATATCTTTTTGATTTTTATTTAATCCCCCCTTTTATGCTTATTGCCTCTGCTTTAGGTTTAGCTGCACTGACACTGTTTATTGTCACACAAAATATCAAAGCAACCACAAAAGCTCGAGATTTAATTGAAAATGTCTTAAAAAATATTTTAATCCTTGCTACTTTAATTTCTATTTTAACGACCTTTGGAATTTTATTTTCTATCATTTTTGAATCGTTGCATTTTTTCCAAAGAGAGAGTATTACAGGTTTTTTATTTGGAACACAATGGAACCCCGATACGGCCTTTTTAGAAGGAGCTTCAAGAGGTGGTGAAGATGTTGCTAATGCTCAGTTTGGTGCTGTTCCTATTTTTGCAGGGACCTTTTATATTACGTTAATTGCCATGGCAGTGGCTGTTCCTATTGGCTTATTCAGTGCCATTTATATGTCTGAGTATGCCTCTTTAAAAGTGCGAAATATCATTAAACCCACTTTAGAAATCCTTGCAGGAATTCCCACGGTTGTGTATGGGTTCTTTGCAGCTATTACCGTAGCACCTTTTATTGTAGATGTGTTTGCCATTTTTGGTATGACTGCCTCATACAGAAGTGCTTTAGGTGCTGGTATTGTTATGGGCATTATGATTATTCCAATTATTTCAAGTTTAAGTGATGATGTCATCAGTGCCGTTCCTCAAAATGTAAGAAATGGGGCTTTGGCATTAGGCATGAATAAAGCTGAAACCATCAAATTTGTTGTGCTTCCCTCCGCCATGCCAGGAATTATTGCTGCCACACTTTTGGGTGTTTCAAGAGCATTAGGTGAGACCATGATTGTTGTAATGGCTGCAAGTTTACGACCAAATTTAACCATGAACCCGCTTGAAGATATGACAACTGTAACCGTTAAAATTGTTGAAGCACTAGTGGGTGACCAAGAGTTTGACAGTTCGCTTACGCTTTCTGCATTTGCTTTAGGATTTGTTTTGTTTGTTGTAACGCTTATTATTAATATTGTTTCTATTACAACGATTCGACGATTCCATCAAAAATATAAAATTTCGAATCTTTAGGAACTATAATGAAAAAAAATATTAATAGTAATTTTTATATTCCACAAATTGAAAAAAGAAATCGTCTCGCTCGACGATTTAAATACACTACTTTAGCAGCCGTTATTTTATCGCTCTCATTTTTGGGATTTTTTCTTTTTGATATTGTTAAAACAGGCTATCCTGCTTTTCAACAATCGTATATCAAAGTAGAAATAAAATTTGATGAAGAGACTGCGTCAAACCCGTATGGAATTTTTGATAAAACCATGAGTAAACTCATCAGCCGAGCTTGGCTTAGAAGTTTACCTCAAAAGATTGCAAAAAATCCACAATGGATGGGGACAACTCAAACTTTTTGGGCATTACTCAACGCAGAAGCCGATCAACATATCAAAGGAAGACTTTCAAGGCTAGATGACTCTTTAAAAATCAAAATAGAAGAACTTCTTTTAAAAGAAGAGATTGAAAAACGACTTAATGTCATTTTCTTTTTTACAGGAGATTCAAAGATTCCAGAAAATGCAGGATTTTACTCTGCCATTATTGGTTCAATTTTAACCATGATGGTCACCATGACATTAGCAGTTCCAATTGGAGTAATGACCGCCATTTATTTAGAAGAGTTTGCCCCTGATAATAAAATTACCCAAATTATTGAAGTAAATATCAATAATCTCGCAGCCATTCCTTCTATTTTATTTGGACTTTTAGGTTTGGCAATTTTTATTAACTTTTTTGGAGTGCCACGAAGTTCACCTTTGGTGGGGGGAATGACGTTGGCTTTAATGTCTTTGCCCATTATTATAGTAAGCTCAAAAGCTGCTTTAAAATCGGTACCTGCAAGTATACGACAAGCGGGGTATGGCTTAGGATTAACCAAATGGCAAGTCACTAAAGACCACGTTTTGCCTTTGGCATTTCCAGGAATTTTAACGGGTTCTATTATTGCTTTAGCACAAGCCATGGGAGAAACTGCCCCTTTGATTATTGTAGGAATGATTGCTTTTGTTCCAGATGCCGTAACCAACATCACATCAGCAGCTACGGTTATGCCCGCACAAATCTTTACATGGTCAGGAATGCCTGAACGTGCGTATATTGAAAAAACAGCAGCAGGAATTATTGTACTTTTAAGTGTGCTTATTTCTTTAAACACCATGGCAGTTATTTTAAGAAAAAAATTTGAGGTAAAATGGTAATGAACGTAAAAATTAAAACAACAAATTTAAATTTATGGTATGCACAAAATCATGCTTTGCACGATATTAATCTGGGATTGTATGAAAATAAAATCACTGCTCTTATTGGTGCATCAGGATGTGGAAAATCAACCTTTTTACGATGTTTAAACCGAATGAATGATTTAGTACCAAGTGCAAAAATTAAAGGTACGGTGGTCATTGATAATAAAAATATTTATGATAAAGATATCGATGTTGTAAGTGTCCGAAAAAGAATTGGAATGGTATTTCAACAGCCCAATCCTTTTCCAAAATCAATTTATGAAAATGTTTCGTATGCCCCAATTAAACACGGTATTGTAAAAAAGGGCAAAGAGTGTGATGAGTTAGTAGAAAAATCACTGATTGCTGCAGGGATTTGGGAAGAAGTCAAAGAGAAACTTCAAGCACCTGGAACTTCCCTTTCAGGAGGTCAACAACAAAGGTTGTGTATTGCAAGAACCATTGCGGTACAACCCGATGTTATTTTAATGGATGAGCCCACTTCTGCCCTTGACCCCATTAGCACAGAAAAGATAGAAGCCTTAATGTTGGAATTAAAGAAAAAATATACCATTATCACCGTGACACATAACATGCAACAAGCCGCACGAGTTGCTGATTATACAGCATTTTTCCATTTAGGAAAATTGATTGAATATGATAAAACAGAAACGATTTTTGTCAATCCAAAAGAGAAAAAAACAGAAGATTATATTACAGGAAGGTTTGGATAATGTTACCCGTTTACAAAGAAAAATTACAAAGTATAGAAAATGAAGTTTTAACAATAGGTTTTCAAATTATACGTGCGAATGAATTAGCACTTAAAGCAATAGAGACAAAGGAGTATTCCTTATTTAATGACGCTAAAAATGAGCTACTTAATTTAGAGCAAACATCCAATAAAATCGATAATATGATTGTACGTACGTTGGCTCTTTATGCCCCTGAAGCTAAAGATTTAAGAGTTCTTGTTGCTTATTTAAAAATTACCAATGAAATTGTGCGTGCAAGCAGCAATACAAAAACTTTTATTAAAAACTTTTCAAAAACAGTCACGTGTGAAATTGATTTGGATAAAATAAATGAATATGGGATTCCGCTACATAAATCTGCAATTTTAGCCATTAAAACGGCATTGAAAATTATACAAATAGAAAATGAAAATGAAATAGAAGATTATTATCATAACGTTATTGTAGAAGAGAGTAAAACCGATGATTTGTATTCAATGATAGAAAAAAATATTTTAAAAATGATTACAAAGAACAAAGAATTATCAAAAGATTATTTTGAGGTATTAAGTTCGTTAAGACGTCTTGAAAAGCTTGCAGACCGAGCAGTAAGTATTGCTAATTTGCTATTATTTGCTCATTTAGGTGGAGAAATCCATCAAGTGTAAATACAGAATGTGATATAATATTCATCATGAAAAAATCTCTATACAAAATAAAGTACTACTTTACTAACAATTACGAAGTCACTGTTGCCACGGCAATTTTTATCTTTATTTTCGCTATTAATTTGGAGTTTTATAAAGCCATTATTTTAATGCTTGAATTTATTGTCATTATGGAAGTCGTTAAAATGGTTTCTGACTTTATCAAACAAGAAAAATTAAGACTGCGGTATGTGGTCGATATTTTTATTATCTTTTTAATTCGAGATGTTATTATTTCAGCATCGGGGAAAAATAAAGATTACATTGATATTATCTTTTTACTTTGCATTATTTTTGTATTTTTTATCTTTAGGATTTTAGCCATTAAATACTCTCCCGGAGTGATTAAAATTTCAAAAGACACGGTCATAGAGTATGAAGATGGCAGAAAATCAAAAAAAATAACAGAAGATAATGTTAAGGTAGAACTTGGAAAAAAATACGATACTCATAATTGAAGATGAAGAAGATATTTTAGAACTTTTGGAATATACCCTACAGAAAGAGGGGTTTGAAACCATTGGTTTTTTACAAATCTCTTCCTCTTTAGAAAAAATTTTAGACGAAGAAGAGATTGACTTAATTTTAATGGACAGAAATCTTCCTGGAATTGATGGCATTACTTTTATACAAAACATCAAACAAAAAGGGTTTAACACTCCTGTTATTTATGTTACCGCAAAAGATAAAGAAGAGGATATATTAGCAGGTTTCTCTTCTTATGCGGATGATTATATTACCAAACCTTTTAACTTAAAAGAGTTAAGTGCAAGGGTAAAAGCAGTTTTAAAACGAAGCAAAAATGAAATTGAAGTCTTAAAAGTTAAAGATATAATTTATAAAAAATCGAATAAGAAATTTTACATCAACAAAAATTCTATTGAATTGACGCATTTAGAACATGACCTATTTTTAGAATTTGTTAAAAACAGAGATATTTTACTTTCAAGAGAACATCTTTTAGCGAGTGTGTGGAAAGATTCTTACGATAAAAAACTCAAAACCGTCAATGTTGCAATTAATCGTTTAAAAGAAAAAATTGACCCAAAAGGGGAAAAAGAGTATATCAAATCTGTTCGAGGTGAGGGGTATATTTTTTGCTAAAAATACACCAACTTTTTTTACGAAGTTTCATTCTTGTTTTTTTAGCTGTTCTAGTTTGTGTCAGTATTATTAGTTATTATTGGTTGAAAAGTATTCATCTTGAAGAAGTTGAAAAAAATCTCTCTCAAAACATTGATACTCTTAGCCTTACGTTAACCTCTTTGGAAAATTTAGACCGTTTGGTTTTACACTTAAAGAAAAAAACTCAATTACGAATTACCATTATAAACGCTAATGGAGAGGTTATTGCAGAGAGTGATAAAGATAAAAGTACAATGAATAACCATCTTAATCGTGAAGAAATTATTAATATCAATGAACAAGGCATTGGAAAAGTTATTCGGCAATCAGATACCATTAACAAAGATATGCTCAATGTCGTAAAACGCGTTTATGTCAATGACGAGTTAATTTATATTCGAATGGGAGATTACCTTAACCATATAGAGTCTCGTTTTATTAACTTAACCTTGCAAATAAGCGCTATTTTTGCTATTTTTTTACTTTTCACGTTAATTATTATTTATTTTATAAGCAATAAATTACAACTACAAACTGATAAAATATTGCTCTTTTTAACCCAAATTTCTCAAAAAGATGGTTTACGTCAATCCAATTTAAAATCGCTCAATACTAATTATACCTTAGAGTTTTACCAAATTTTTAAACTATTACAAAAAGTGGCCGTTAAGCTCTCTAAAAAGGAGAGACTTAAATCTAAACATACTGCAAAACTAAAATTAGCTAATCAACAAAAAGATGAGATTATTTCCGCTATTTCTCATGAGTTTAAGAACCCCATTGCAATTATTTCAGGCTACAGTGAAACCATTTTATCAGATAAAGATTTGCCACTTTCTATGCGAAATTATTTTCTGAAAAAAATTTATTCTAATGCCAATAAAATGTCAGCACTCATTGATAGACTTCGATTAACGCTAAAATTAGAAGAGAATAAACAAGAAGGTTTTTTTAAAATATGTTCCTTGCAAAAGATTTGTATTGACATTATTAGTGATTTAAAACAAAAATACAAAAACAGAGAAATACTCTTAGTAGGCAATGATGTTCTTTTAAATGTCGATGAAACACTCCTTGCTATTGCCATAGGGAATTTGGTTGAAAATGCATTAAAATACTCAGATGAAAAAGTTACCGTTGAGCTTACTTCTGAAAATATTAGAATAATAGATAGAGGAATTGGAATTGAACCTCAAGATGTAGAGAACATTAAAAAGAAATTTTTTAGGGTTTCAAAAAATAATTGGAACAACTCTTTAGGGTTGGGGTTATTCATTGTTCTAAAGATTCTAAAAATCCACAAGTTTAGTTTGCAAATAGAAAGCGAACCAAACATTGGCTCTAAATTCATAATAGAGTTTTAAAACTCCCTTAATTTAAGTAATTCTTAAGATTTTATACACTATTATTCGACCTCATAAATAAAGCGGAGAAAATAGATGAAATTTACTCAAATGGCGAAAGCTAACGAAATCAAAAGAGATTGGATCGTAATAGATGCAACTGATAAAGTATTTGGTAGAATTATCACTGAAGTAGCTACAATTTTAAGAGGAAAAAACAAACCTTGTTTTACACCTCATGTTGATTGTGGTGACCACGTAGTAATTATTAATGCTTCAAAAGCAAAGTTTTCTGGAAACAAATTAGAAGTTAAAAACTACTATACACACTCAGGATATGTTGGAAGTACTAAAACTCACAAAATGTCAGATATGTTTGAAAAGAACCCTGAAAAACTTTTCAGATTATCAACAAGAGGTATGTTACCAAAAACAACACTTGGTAAGGCAATGATTAAAAAACTAAAAGTATATGCAGGTGCAGAACACCCTCACACTGCACAAATTAAAGGATAAGACTAATGGCAAAAGTATATGCAACGGGAAGAAGAAAAACTTCTATCGCTAAAGTATGGTTAGAAGCTGGAAACGGTCAACTGACAATCAACGGTCAATCTTTAGATGCGTGGTTAGGTGGACATGAGTCAATTAAAAAAAGAGTTACTCAACCTTTAGAAGTAGCAAAACAAGAAACTTCTGTAAATATTGTTGTTAAAACATTAGGTGGTGGGTACTCAGCACAAGCAGACGCTGTAAGACACGGAATTTCTAGAGCTTTAGTTGCTTTTGATGAGCAATTTCGAGTAGTTTTAAAACCATATGGTTTACTTACACGAGATTCAAGATCGGTTGAAAGAAAGAAATTTGGTAAAAAGAAAGCAAGAAAAAGCAGTCAATTCTCAAAACGTTAATCGTTTTATTATCTGCAGGAACCTTAAATGTTTCTGTGAAAAAAATAATTGGTTCTTTCTTACAAGATTTTTACAAGGAGCAGCGAAAGTTGCTCCTTTTTTTATGTAAAAATTATTTTCAAAACTAAAACAAAAATTCCTAAAACATATTCAATTTTTCATTTCAACAGATTGTTTCATAACGTAATAAACGCTACAATACCGCATGAAAAAAATCTTCCTATTATTCATTATTCACTGTTCACTATTTATTAACGCAAACGCGAGTACCTTAAACCTCTCCATTAGTTCAAACCCTAGCCGTCTTAACCCAATTTTAGCCAGTGATAGTGCCAGCAGTGAAATTAGCAGTTGGCTCTTTAATGGGCTATTTAAATACGATACGCAAGGAAAAATCACTACCGATTTAGCCTCTTCTTATTCGTTTAAAACCAATACGCATTTAATTATTCATTTACGAAAAGATGTTTTGTGGCACGATAACGTAAAATTTACTGCCCACGATGTCCTGTTTACTTTTAATATGATTAACAATCCTAATATTTATACTTCTATTTCTTCAAACTATAAAAATGTTCAAGAAGTCAAAGTTTTAGATGACTACACCTTAGAAATAATCTACTCAAAACCCTATTTTAAAGCCTTAGAGATATGGATGGTAGGAATGTTGCCAAAGCATATTTTAGAAAACGAACAAGATTTAATGAAAAGCAGTTTTAATAAAAACCCTATTGGAACAGGTTCTTATAAACTAAAAACCTTTAAGCCCTCTTCCGATATTGAACTTATTGCCAATGAAGATTATTTTGAAGGTAAACCCAAAATCAATAGGTTATTGTATAAATTTTTGCCCGACCCTACCACCTCTTTTTTAATGCTTAAACAAAACAGTTTGGATTTAGGAGGGTTAACTCCTTTACAGCTTGACAGACAAATTGATGAAAGCTTTAAAAAAGAGTATAAAATTATTGAACAACCCAGTTTTGCTTACACCTATTTAGGCTTTAATTTAACTCACGAAAAGTTTAAAGACATACGCGTAAGAGAAGCGTTAAATTTAGCAATCGATCGTCAAGAGTTGGTTGATATTTTGTTCTTTGGACACGCCAAAGTATGTACGGGTCCTTTTTTACCCGGAAGCTTTGCTTTTAATAAAAATATTCTTGCACCCATTCAAGATTTAGATAAAGCAAAAGCTCTTCTTTTAGAAGCAGGTTATGATGAAAAAAATTCATTTTCTTTTGAAGTGGTTACCAATACTGGAAATGATATTCGTATTAATGCAGCGGAAATATTGCAGTTCCAATTGGCAAAAATTGGGGTAAATATGAAAATTCGTGTTATGGAGTGGCAAGCTTTTTTAAACACCGTAGTTCACCCACGACATTTTGAAGCAGTTATTTTAGGATGGAGTTTAGCACTTATGCCAGATGCCTACCCTATTTGGCACAGTCAAAGCAACAAAAAAGGCGCTTTTAATTTTGTAGGTTATCATAACAAAGAAGTTGATGGTTTAATTGAAAAAGCTTCAACAACGGTCGATTTAGATGAACTTGAAAGCTTATATCAAGAGATTTTTGCTAAAATAACAAACGACATTCCCTATTTATTTTTGTATATTCCTAGCTCAATTACAGCAGTAAATACAAAAATTAAAAATATACAACCTGCCATTATTGGCATAACACATAATCAAAAAGATTGGATAAAAGAGTAACACATTTTGAAAGAAAACATTATATTATTTGATCTTGACGGAACGCTTATTGACTCAACCGATGCAATTGTATCAACATTTCACCACTCCTTTAAAGTATTAAACTTTGATTTTAAAGAAAGCGATGAAGCCATAAAAGCACTTATTGGCTACCCATTAGATATTATGTATGAAAGTTTAGGTGTTCAAAAAGAGGATATTTTTACTTTTGTTGATACCTATAAAGAGCGTTATCGACAAATTTCTACAGCACAAACCTTTTTACTAGAAGATGCCGTTGCTTCTTTAGAGCATGCCAAAACATTTGCTAGGCTTTCGGTGGTTACCACGAAAACAGGTTCCTATACGCTTCCTTTACTTGAACATATGAATATTCTTCATTACTTTGAACAAATTACAGGAAGAGAGCATGTCCAAAACCCAAAACCTCATCCTGAACCCATTTTAAGAACCTTAGAACTTATGAAAGTGGATAGAGAAACTGCTAATATTTGGATGATAGGCGACACAAAGTTAGACTTAATTGCAGCAAATCAAGCCAATATTTTAAGTGTAGGAGTGTTGTGTGGTTATGGGCAAGAGTCTGATCTTGTTTTGCACACACCTTATATTACAAAAAATGCTCTTGATGCTGTTAAACTTATAGAAAATCTTCTTTCACTTACATAAATATCAATTTTAAAACTACTTTAAAAAATATTTTGAGTAGTTTTTAATTACCTCTTTTAATTAAATTTCATATTAATATTATTTCTTTTAGGCCTTTTCTTGCTTTTTTTCTATATAAAATATAGAGAAAACCCATTTATTTTAACAATTTTAAAATTTTCTTAATTATAAGAATTAATTATTTTACCCTTATGATGTTTCTTTCTGAAGATATACTATAAAAGCAAGCTTTTGAAACATTTATTTTATTTTTAATTAAGTAAAGAGAAAGTATCCTATGTGTTCAATAAAAATAAGGAAAAGTTCATGTCTAAAATTTTTGCTACAATGGATGGAAACGAAGCGGCTGCTCATGTATCCTATGCTTTTACAGAAGTTGCTGGGGTGTATCCTATTACTCCCTCATCACAAATGGGAGATAACACTGAAAAGTGGGCAACCCAAGGGAAAAAAAACCTTTTTGGTTCAACAGTTAAGGTTATTGAAATGCAATCAGAAGCGGGGGCAGCTGGTACATTTCATGGGGCACTGCAAGCGGGTGCATTAACCACTACGTATACTGCATCTCAAGGGTTGTTACTTAAAATCCCTAATATGTATAAAGTTGCAGGGCAGTTGTTGCCAGGTGTTATTCACGTGAGTGCCAGAGCGTTAGCGGCACACGCCTTGTCTATTTTTGGAGACCACCAAGACGTTATGTCAGCACGAGCAACTGGGTTTGCTATGTTGGCTTCGGGTTCTGTTCAAGAAGTAATGGATATTGGTGGAATTGCTCACTTGTCTGCTATTAAAGGAAGAGTTCCTTTTATGCACTTTTTTGATGGATTTAGAACTTCTCATGAAATCAATAAAATTGAAGTAATGGATTACGCTGTTTTTGACAGACTTTTAGATAAAGAAGCCGTACAAAGATTTAGAGACACCTCTTTAAATCCAGAGTCACCAATTACCAGAGGAACTGCTCAAAACGATGATATTTATTTCCAAGGAAGAGAAGCACAAAATAAATTTTACATTGCTTTACCTGATATTGTTAATGAGTATATGCAAGAAATTTCAAAAGTAACAGGAAGAAACTACGCACCATTTACCTACTACGGAGATGAAAACGCAACAGATATTCTTATTGCTATGGGTTCTGTTAATGAAGTAATTAAAGAGACCATTGATTATTTAAGAGAAAAAGAGGGAAGAAAAATTGGACTGTTAGTGGTTCACTTATACCGACCTTTTAGTATTAAATATTTTATGAATGTATTGCCAAAAACTGTTGAGCGAATTTGTGTTTTAGACAGAACTAAAGAACCAGGAAGCTTAGGTGAACCACTTTTCTTAGATATTAAATCGGTATTTTACAACGAAAAGAAACAACCAAAAATTATTGGTGGAAGATACGGATTATCTTCAAAAGATGTTCCTCCTGCACAAATTATTGCATTATATGACAATTTAGCAAAAGAGAATTCAAAAGATAACTTCACAGTAGGAATTAACGATGACGTTACATTTACTTCACTAGAAGTTGGTGCCAACGTTTCTGTTGTTTCAGATGAAGTACGAGAGTGCTTATTTTATGGTTTAGGAGCTGATGGTACTGTTGGAGCTAATAAAAACTCAGTTAAAATTATTGGAGATAAAACCAATCTTTATGCACAAGCGTATTTTGCATATGACTCTAAAAAATCGGGTGGTTACACACGATCTCACTTAAGATTTAGTAAAGATATTATTCGCTCAACTTATTTAGTATCAAACCCAAGTTTTGTAGCCTGTTCTAAAGAAGTTTACTTAGAACAATACGAAGTGATTGATAAAATTCGACAAAAAGGAACATTTTTACTTAACTCAATTCACTCACCTGAAGAAGTTATTGAAAGAATTCCATCACGAGTTAAAAAAATCTTAGCAGACAAAGAAGTTAATTTTTATATTATAAATGCAACTAAATTAGCACGAGATATTGGATTAGGAACTCGAACTAATACTATTATGCAAGCAGCATTTTTCAAATTAGCAGATGTTATTCCATATGAAGAAGCTAAAGATTACATGAAAGAGTATGCAAAAATAACATACGGAAATAAAGGCGATGAAATTGTTCAAATGAACTATGCTGCTATTGATACAGGAGAAGCTGGATTAGTAAAAGTTGAAGTGAACAAAGAGTGGTTAAAACTTGAAGGTGGTCCTTTAATTGTTAACTCTAAATATGTTGGAAGTGATTTTGTTGAGAATTTTGCCAAAATCGTAAATGCAGCAAAAGGAGATACTTTACCTGTTTCTATTTTTACAGACAGAGAAGATGGAACATTTGAAAATGGAACTACTAAGTACGAAAAAAGAGCCATTGCTACAATGGTACCAAAATGGATTGAAGAGAACTGTATTCAATGTAATCAATGTTCATTTGAGTGTCCACACTCAGTTATTAGACCATTCTTATTAGATGAAAAAGAGTTTGAAAACGCACCAGATGGTGTAAAAGCTCATAATTTAGATGCGACTGGAAAAGGCTTAAAAGACAAAGGATTGAAATTTAAAATCCAAGTTTCTATTATGGACTGTACTGCATGTAACGTTTGTGTAGATATTTGCCCTACTAAAGAAAAATCACTTGTTATGGTTCCTTATGAAGATATGGAAGCACAAGGCGAGCAAGAAAATGCAGATTATCTGTTTAATGATGTTACTTATAAAGATTATTTAATTGAAAAAGACAGCGTTAAAGGTTCTCAGTTTGCAAAACCTCTGTTTGAATTCCACAGTGCTTGTCCAGGGTGTGGAGAAACTCCTTATATTACGCTAGCTACTCAAATGTTTGGTGATCGAATGATGATTGCCAATGCAACGGGATGTACTTCTATTTATTCAGCATCAGCACCTTCAACTCCTTATACTAAAAATGCAAAAGGCGAAGGACCAGCTTGGGCAAACTCTTTATTTGAAGATACTGCAGAGTTTGGTTACGGAATGCACCACGGGAATGAATCAATACGAAACCGAATGCAAATTATTATGAATGAGACTATAGAACAAGTGACTAATCCACTTAAAATTTTATATAAAGAGTGGTTAGAAAACAGAAATGATGGTCCTAAAACTCAAGAAATTCGAGATAAATTAGTTCCTCAATTAGAGCAAAATCAAGATTTACCAGGGGTTAAAGACCTATTATCTTTACGAAAATACATTGTTAGAAAATCTCAATGGATTATTGGTGGTGATGGTTGGGCATACGACATTGGATACGGTGGATTAGACCACGTTCTTGCAACCGGACAAAATGTTAATGTTTTAGTTGTAGATACTGAAGTATATTCAAACACAGGTGGACAATCTTCTAAATCAGCACGAACAGGCTCAATTGCCGATTTCACCAATGATGGTAAGCCAACTGCTAAAAAAGATTTAGGGTACATTTCAATGACATATGGAAACATCTATGTGGCACAAATTAACTCAAGAGCCAGTCAAAAACAAACAGCTCAAGCTATTAAAGAAGCAGAAGCATATGACGGACCTTCATTAGTAATTGCTTACTCTCCTTGTATTGCACATGGAATTAAAGGTGGGTTAATGAAATCTGTTGATCAAGGACAATTAGCAACAGATTGCGGATATTGGCCAATTTATATCTTTGACCCACGAAAAATTGCAAAAGGTGAAAACCCAATTAAAATTTCAGGTAAAAAACCAGACTGGGACAGATATGAAGAGTTCTTACTGCAAGAAACACGATATAACTCTTTGAAAAAGTTAAATCCAACTCACGCAGATGAACTTTTAGCTAAAAATAAAAATGATGCACAATACAGATACCGACAACTCACAAGAATGGCGGCAGCTGATTACTCTGACGAAGTAGAAAAATAATATTTCTTCAAGCAAAAACAGGTGATTGTCACCTGTTTTTGTCTCTTTCCTCTCGTATTTAAATTGACACATTTAACTGTGATTTTATAAGTTCTTCTTTATAATTCGTTTAATTCCTTACTCTTAATCTCTTCTTTACCTCTATAAATGTACAATTTGTACAGTTTATGTACATAATGTTTAACCCATCTTAAGGTCAAACATTAATAATTTACTTAAAAGAAATCAAAGATTTCATTGCTAGAATTTCGCAAGACAAGATAAGTCTTTAAACCACCCAATAGATTTTAGGAGCATAAGATGCTAGAAATTAGATGGCACAGTCGTGCAGGGCAAGGGGCAGTAACTGGAGCTAAAGGGCTAGGTTCTGTAATTGCAGCTACTGGAAAAGAAGTGCAAGCTTTTGCATTTTACGGATCAGCTAAAAGAGGCGCTTCAATGACAGCGTACAACAGAATTGATGACAAAGTTATTTTAAATCATGAAAAATATATGGTGCCTGATTATGTCTTTATTTTAGACCCAGGTTTAGCCTTTACAGATGATTTTACCGCCAATGAAAAAAGCACTACAAAGTATATAATTACTACTCACTTAAAAAAAGATGAATTAATATCACTCATACCTGCTTTAAAAGGAAGAGAAGAAAGAGTATTTATTTTAGACTGTTTTATCATTGCTCAAGAGACCATTGGACGACCTATTCCAAATACTCCTATGCTTGGAGCATTTATGAAAGTAAGTCAAATGTTTGAATTGGAATATTTTAAAGAAGCTATGAAAAAAGTACTTGGAAAGCTTCCTCAAAAAATAATCGATGCCAACATGGTTGCCATTGAACGAGCTTATAACGAAGTACACTAAAAAGGAACTATCTATGAATAAATCAATAAAAGATAAGGGATGGGACGAACTAGAACTAGGTGCTGTTTTATTCTCATTTAATAATACGGTTAATTACACCATGGCAGAAGTTTTACCAGAAGACAGAGACTATGCTGAAACTAACTCTAAAAATGCCTATGTTGGTGACTGGCGAGTATTTAAACCAGTTTTTAATGCGGAACTTTGCATTGACTGTCAATTTTGTTGGATATTTTGCCCAGATACTTCAATTATCTCACGAGATAAAGTTATGCAAGGCATTGATTATGACCACTGTAAAGGGTGCGGAATTTGTGTTGAAGTATGTCCAACAAATCCAAAATCGCTGTTAATGTTTAATGAACATGAAAAAAATGAAGATGCACTGACACAGTGGCCTGAAAAATCAAAAAAGGGTGAATAATGAATAAAAAGATTATGGAACTAAACGAAATAGAAGTTTGGGATGGAAATATGGCCAACTCACAAGCTTTGCGACAAGCAGATGTAGATGTAGTTGCCGCTTACCCTATTACTCCATCAACTCCAACGGTTGAAAACTATGCCACTATGCATGCCAATGGCTATATTGATGGTGAGTTTGTAATGGTTGAATCTGAACACGCCGCAATGTCTGGCTGTGTTGGAGCATCAGCTGCAGGTGGAAGAGTTGCAACTGCAACTTCATCTCAAGGCTTAGCTTTAATGATTGAAGTATTATACCAAGCATCTGGAATGAGAACACCTATTGTTTTATGTTTAGTAAACAGAGCATTAGCAGCTCCTTTAAATGTAAATGGTGACCACTCAGATTTATACCTAACACGAGATTCAGGTTGGATTTCACTCGATGCATTTTCACCTCAAGAAGCGTATGATATTACATTAATGTCATTTAAAATTGCAGAACACAAAGATGTAAGACTTCCAGTTATTTCAAACCAAGATGGGTTTATGACTTCACATACAGCACAAAATGTTAAACCTCTTTCAGATGAAGTTGCTAATAAATTTGTAGGGGAATATTTACAAGTTAATGCAATGTTAGATTTTTCAAGACCAGTAACTCACGGTGTTCAAACAGAACACGACTGGCATTTTGAGCATAAAGCTAAACAACACGCAGCGCTAATGGGTTCTTTTAAAGTTATTCAAGAAACATTTGACGAATTTGAAAAAATAAGTGGACGAAAATATAAAATGGTTGAAAGCTATGGTATGGACGGTGCTGAAGTTGCAATTGTATGTTTAGGTTCAACGTATGAGTCCGCTATGTTAGCTGTTGATCAATTAAGAGAAGAAGGTATTAAAGTAGGTATTGTTGCGCCTCGAGTGTTTAGACCTTTCCCACTTGAAGAAGTAGCAGTTGCATTACAAAATGTAAAAGCAGTTGCATGTATGGATAGAAGTGCACCAGGTGGAACAGTTGGAGCTTTATATAATGAAGTTGCAGGTGCTTTATTTAACACACCAGCACGACCTGTTTTAACTAACTTAATTTATGGATTAGGTGGTCGAGATATGACAATTAATGAGTTGAAAAATATTTTCAGAAATTTAATCAAAGATGCAAACAATGGAAAACTAACAGGGAAAATTCAAACACTTATTGGTGTTAGA
This sequence comes from Arcobacteraceae bacterium, assembly GCA_041672955.1. GTDB lineage: Bacteria > Campylobacterota > Campylobacteria > Campylobacterales > Arcobacteraceae > Marinarcus. Next base: position 21,834 of record JBAYYP010000001.1, on the reverse strand, counting down.
GGTCCTGAGTTAAGTTTTTACGAACAGTAAGGAGAAAATATGAGCAATCAAAAAGTAATTAAAAATTTAAAATCGTTCTCAACTGCAGCTGAGCGATTCGAGGGTTCTCATGTTCTTTGTCCAGGATGTGCGCACTCTATTATTGTACGAGAAGTATTAAATGCTACTAATGACAACTTAATAGTTTCAGCATCTACTGGATGTTTAGAAGTATGTACTGCTATTTATCCAAACACTTCATGGGACTGTTCGTGGATTCACATTGGTTTTGAAAATGCTTCAACAGCAGTTGCTGGTGCAGAAGCTATGAACAAAGCGTTACGAAACAAAGGAAGAATCAGTGCAGATACGCCTCAACCAAAATTCGTAACTTTTGCAGGAGATGGTGCAACATACGATATTGGATTTCAATGGATCTCAGGATGTTTTGAACGAGGTCACGACATGATGTATGTTTGTTTAGACAATGAAGTCTATGCAAACACAGGAGGTCAGAGAAGTTCTTCTACACCAATAGGTGCAAGTGCCACAACAAGTCCTGCTGGAAGCACTTCATACGGTGAGAAAAAAAATAAAAAAGATATTGTAGCTATTATGGCAGCACATGGTGCTCCTTATGTAGCGCAAGTAGCTCCTAATAAATGGAAAGATATGGTGGCAAAAATCCAAAGAGGGTTTGATACAAAAGGTCCCGTATTTATAAACGCTATGAGCGCGTGTACAACTGAATGGAAATTTCAACCTCACCAAACGATAGAAGTATCCGATTTAGCAGTTGACTCTTTAGTATTTCCACTCTATGAAATAGTAGACGGTACTGAATTAAACATCACTTACCGACCAAAAAATATCGTACCAGTAAGAGATTATTTAGCAATTCAACCACGATTTAAACACCTTTTTACCCCTCAATATGAGTATTTACTCGATGAGTGGCAAAAACGAGTTGATGAAAAATGGGTTTACCTACAAAAACGAGAAGAAGCAAGAGTTTAAAAGAACTACTTTTAATCTGACTCTTTGTCAAAACAATGTTTTCAAGCACTCACCTACTTTATGTAGGTTCCCTTGCTTGAAAACACCCTTTTGCACGATTCAAATTAAAAACAATACTTTATTCAGTTCCTCAAACTTATTTAAGCATATTATAGAATTTGTTCATAGTGACTATAAATTCCAACTTTCCTTCTTAACACTTAGTACTTCTAACAAATATTCCATTATTCAATATTGTCTGTTTTTGAATTTATTCCCTTCAGTCAGCCATAATTATTTGCTGTTCATAGCTTTTCTTGTATACTAATGTAACATTTTCTTAATTATTGTTACTTTTAAATTTAGATTTAAAGCAAATGTTGAAAAATGTACTAAAATGTCATATGTTTAAATTCAGTCACTCATTTATTAAAAAATTTGGATTTTTATCCGTTGTATTTTCATTCTTTTTTGTTAATGGAATTGTCTATGTTCTAGATGCCAAGTTTGGGTATTTTGATATTGTACACTCTACAATTCTAAGAAATATTGAGAGTGCGTATGATACAAATGAGAAAAGCTCTTATTCTCACAAAGCTGATTCGGTTGTTATTTTAATAAGTAATGCCTTGTTTGAAAAAGAGTTTAATTCACAAACTCCATTGAACAAAGAAAGACTTACTATTTTGGTTGACTCAATTTTAAAGCAAAAACCTAAAAACTTAATCTTTGACCTAGATATTTCTCCTGATTATAATTTTATTGAACAAAATGGTAATATTTATTTGCCCCTTTACTCTACTTTAGCAACCTATTCAAAGCAAACCAATATCTTTTTACCCTTTACCTTTATTGCTCAAACTGCACAAAACAAGAGCTTAAAATATGAATGGTTTACAAATATGTGCCAAAACAATATCAATTTTGGGTTTCCATTTATTTTTAATGAAATTGGTTCTGTGTTGCAGTATAAAGAGTATGAAAAACATATTGCACTTTCGGCTTTTAACTCCAACAATCACCGCAAAGTTTGTTTGGAAAACAGTGTTGGATTTGAAGAAATGGAGACCATTGTACAAAACCATTTTAAAGAGTTTGATACTTCAGAATCTATTCCTATTAATTATCAAGCACTTAATGAAAGCACTCTTTTGCTAAATAGTTTTGAAGAGTTATCCACCTACGATTTTGCCAATAAAACCGTCTTTCTAGGCGGAGGTTATGGGTTTGACGATAAATATATTACTCCTAGTGGCGAGAAATTTGGAGTAGAAATCTTAAATGCTATTTTTTACACGTTAAGCCATAAAATTGACCACAATAATGGTCTTCTTACTTTAGTTATTTTTGATTTAAGTTTGGGATTAAGTTTTGGTATGTTTATTGGTTTTGTTTTAAAACGAAGAGTTAATGCCAACTTGCAAAGCAGCATAACCTTTTATAATTTACTTACACTTTTTATAATGATGGTCTATTTTATTATCTCATTAAATATTACCGCTTATTTATTTCATAATTTGTATTTGTGGCTCAATCCCATACCTTTGTTAATAGGGATGTTTATAGATGCCATTATTGGATTAGGTGAAAAAGAAACTGTTCAAAAACAACCCGATAGATATATTTTTGTGGTACATGCTATTAAAGTTGTTTTTGTAGGGTTTGGTATGTACGGTCTTTTTGTAGCTATTTAATTAAAAAAGGAGAATTTTGTAATGATTAAATTTATTTTGGTGCTGTCTTGTTTACTTTTAACTCAACTTAGTGCAAAAGTATTGGTTATGGGCGATTCTGCCAACGGATATAAGTGCGATAATGTACTTAAATATCCTACGTCCTTAGAAGAGTGTAAAAACATTGAAGCGCTTGAAGAGGTTAATATTTGTTACTTTAAAAATATGGCAATGGGGTGTAAAAAAATTTTCAAAGGCGAGTCGTATGAAGTGGGCAGTACAGATAAAAGTTCACTCAATTTTGACCGTTTACTCTCTTTTAATAACAACACAAAAGTAAGCTTTGGAGTTAAACGATTTGGAAGTGCTCCTAAAGATACGGGTATGCCTGTGGGAACTTTATTAAAACCAAATGAAAATATTCAAATTCCTTTGGATAAAAGTTATGCCGTAAAACTTGTTATTTTAAACAACAATAAAGAAGTTTTAAACCGTTCATTTGAAAAAGATGTTATAGAAATTTCTAAAGATATTTTCCAATACAGCAAAAACTACAATTGGGAATTGCATCTTGACGGGGTTTTGCATAAAGGCACTTTTGATGTTCTTGACAAACCAACACAAGAAGAATTAACGCAAGAGTTTAAAGAGTTGTCAAAAGGTATTACCGATAAAAAAGCGCAACTGTTTATTAAAAGTATTTTGTTTGACCAATACGGATTAAACTACAACCGAAATGAAATTTTAAAAGAGGATAATTAAATGAAAAGAGTCTTATTAACAGCGTTTTTAGCTTGCAATGCAGCTGCTTTTGGCTTTAGTGCAATTTCCGATGCCGTAAAAAGTGGAGTTTCTGCACTTGGAATGGACGGTGATGCTAGTACAATTGAAGTAGATAAAGAGTGCAAAAACCTTTTTGAAAGTTATGACGTAAATGTAGAAGGATTATTTGTAACCTTAGCTACTTATGGTGTTTCTAACTCCTCTAAAATAGTAGGTTTTTTGAATAAAGGCAATTCCGGTTCTGAAACATTGAATCAAGACGATATTAAAAAATTAGCCAACAATCTTTCTAAAAACTATTTATGGATACCTTTAGAAGTTGAAGAACTCTATGCTGCACAAATTTATGAAGACAGATTAAAATCGGGCGATGTTGTTTTAAGAACAAGTAAAAATAAAAAATATAAAGATATGTACAAAAAACTGGATACTTTCTTAGCGCAATACAACACGTATTTAAAAGAAAATAATTTATCGTACCCTTATGATATTAAACTTCATATTTTATCGACTTCTAAAAAAGCAGAGTCTTTACCGTATGGCTACATTTTTATAAGTGAAGATTATATAGCAAATGGGATGTATGAAACTATTTTAGCACATGAACTCTCTCATGTTTCTAAAAGACATCCCACAAAAGAGATTCAATTTAGACTGGTTTCAACCTATGAAAATATTACTGATTTAACCAAAATGATTAAAGATATGCAATCAAGCAGTGCCGACAAAACAGCCTTGGCTGCTTTAATGACTCCGGAAATGATTCAAAAAAGTTTTGAAATGTACGCACAGGAGCAAGAGTTAGAAGCCGATTCATGTGGTTTAAAAACAATCCATGCGTTTATTCCTAATAAAAAAGAGAAACATACCAAAAATTTTATTACCAACATAGAAAGCAGTGCGCATTATGATAAAAAAGAAGAGGATAATTTTAAAAATCACCCTGAAAAAGAGGCAAGAATTTCAAATTTAAAGTTGATTGCTGAATCTCTTTAAGTACAAATAAAATACTTATACTTCAAGAAAGAAAGCACTAATTGCTTCTTTCTTTGAATATTGAATTTTAATTTATAAATTAATTGGACACCCTTTACTTGTAATATCTTCCCACACACTTCGTAATATCTATTTTTATAACAGCTGTTCCTAAAACCATTTTTTCTGGCATTTCTTGGTGGGCTAAATGGGGTGCATACTTTTTTATTATTTCCAACAAAGCATATTTCTTTTCATTTAAATCTTCTACAATAGATGCCTCTCCTTGCACAATAAGGCTGTTAAATTCGGTGTTTACATCACAAGGGTTTTCAACTCCTTCATACAGAAGTGAAATCATTTCATCTACTTCAAAACATACTTTTGAATTAAATTTAATGTTATCTATTTTTTCACCTTTAGGTAGCCCATGAAGATAAATTTTGTCATTGATATATACAAAATGTATGGGTAAAACATAAGGGAATCCACTAGCAGAAAAAGTTCCTAGTCGCCCTACTTGAGCTTTAGCAAAAAGAGTGTCAATCTGTTCTTGAGTCAAAAGGTGTGTTTTTGTTCTGTGTCTCATATTTTTCCTTATTTTAATATTTATAACAACAGTATAAAAAAAAATATAACATTAAGCAATCCAGAAATTGCTATTAATCCGACAAATAATACTCTACCGTTGAAACCACACGAATATTTTTAATATGAGGAGTATTTGTATCTCGTTGAGAGATAGAAAACTGTCCTTGTGAAGCTTGTTTTATTTTTCCCAATCTACTTTGTGAATCTTCTGCAAATTTTTGAGCTACAACTCTGGCTTCTTTAGTAGCTTCTTCTATCATTTCGGGTTTAATCTCATTTAAACGCGTAAAAATGTACTCTGTTTGTGACTCATAGTCATTTCCTGTAAAAACAATGCCTTGTTTGCCTAGTTTTGACAATGAAACTTTAACCTCTTGGACTGTTTTAATATTTTGCGAATAAACAGTAACCATTTGCGTTGCGCTGTAACGAAATTTCGATTCCGAATTATCAGAGTATTGTTGAGCAGATTTATCAAAAATTGAAGGACTTGTAAATGTTATCTCTTCTTCTTTAATCCCATTTTCTATTAAAAAAGTTTTAATTTTAATGCTGTTTTGCTCTATATTAGTATATAGGTTTTCTAAATCATTGTTAACTAAAGAGAATTTAATAGGCCAAATAACAACATCGGCTTCGAACTCTCGTTCTGACAAACCTTTAACGGTAACACTTCTATCAAGTTGTTTATATTGAATAACCGCACTGCTCATTAGGTACCCTAAAGTGCTTAAGCCTAAAAAAACAAATAGCCCTAAAATAAAAAAACTTACCTTACTTTTTTGCTCCATACTCTTCTCCTTTTAAAAAAACTATTGTAGCGTTTTTTTATTCCTCTTTAGCTTCAAAAATTTTCTACAGATTATGTTAAAATAGCATTTAATTTTTAATAAATCCCACTATTTTAGACAAGGAAATTTGCTTTGATGATACCCACAAAAGATGGCTCAAATACACTTTTTTCATCTTCTTATAATCAACACTACCACAATGTAGATGACGGAGCTATAAAAGAAGCTCTTTACAAGCATGTTATTCCTGCATTAACATTTCATGCCAATGCTTCTTCTTTAACTATTTTAGATATTTGTTTTGGTTTAGGCTATAACACCTTTACTACTATTTATTATATTAAAAAGCATAATTTACCTATAAAAGTGAGCTTTTTTTCACCAGAATTAGATGAAAATCTTATTCATTCTTTGCACAATTTCATCTACCCAAAAGAGTTCGAAATTATAGAACCAATTATTAAATCTTTGCTTTTAAATCATAAATATAAAGATGAAGAGTTTGAAATTGAGCTTTTTATTGGCAATGCTAGAGAATATATAAAAAATTTACATAATTTAGATATTGTTTACCAAGATGCTTTTAGCAGTGAAGTCAATTATGAATTGTGGACTACGGAGTATTTTAAAGATATTTTCGCACTTTGTAATTCTAAAGCAATAGTAACTAGCTACGCAATTGCAACCCCTATTAGGCTCTCAATGTTTGAAGCAGGGTTTGAAATTTATGAGCATATTCCAACAAAACGAAAAATAACTTTAGGGTTTAAAATAAAACAAGAAAAAATAGGAAAATATGTAGATATGAAATTAAAACAAGAGAGAAATAGAACAGCAAAAGCTCTTTATGATAACAAGTAACTCTAATTTGTTACTTGCTACTTGAGTATATTACTCGTTAATTAAAGTGTCCAAAATATATTTTTCTAAATCTTTTTTTTGAACTTCTGCTTTCATAGCTTTATGAAAAATTTCTTCAATTTTATATCGATATTGTGCATGAGGAAAATGAGGAAAATGTATTTCCCACGCTTCTCGTATAACTTTTCCTGACATTTTGTCTTTAATCCAAACTCTAAAAAAATTAAACCAAATAAAAATAACTGCCGTAAAAATAACTGCTGCAACAATAGAAGCGTGTGAATCGATGTTAGCAAAAAGTTTATGAGCAATGGCAGCTAAAGGTATTGCAAAAACTGAAATAACGCAAATATAAACAATATAAGCATTACCAACATTAAGCCTAAACCCTAGTTTTGCAGCATCTACATGCATTTTTTCATTGTGTTGAACATTGGCAACGAGCAAATCTTTTAACAACACAGGTTGTTTTGAAGTGGTAAAACAAAAGTTAAGTATTTTATCAAGCAAGATATATCCTTACATCTATATTTTCACTCATTTTATCCTATTTTTGTTAAATTTTAGTTAATACTAAATGCCTCTTTCTCCAAAACAGGACTTATTCTTAAAGGTATAATTGATGGTAAGATAGCTTTTTAGTTGATTTTTGTATAATATTATAATATTAAAAAAGGAGACAACCTTATGAGTATAGATGAAATAAAAAATCTCGGTATAAAAGAGCGAATAATTTTAATGAATGACATTTGGGAAAGTCTTGAATCTGACAATAGTGTAATTGAATCTCCTACTTGGCATCAAGAAATTTTAGAAGAGCGAATTAAAAAAATAAATAGTGGTGAAGCAAAATTTATTTCACTTGAAGAGTTAAAAGCAAACAAATGAATATAAAAAATATTGTTGCTTTAGAAGAAGTTTCAATTGATTTAAAAATTGCTAAAGATTTTTACGAAAAACAGAGTAAAGGTTTAGGAAATTATTTTAAAAATAGTATCCTTTGTGATATTGAATCTTTATGGCTTTATGGAGGAATTCATCAAAAGAGTTTTGGCTTACACAGATTGTTGTCCAAAAGGTTTCCTTATGGAATATATTATTATTTAAATAACGATAAAGCTATCATAGTTGCTATTTTAGATTTAAGGCAAAACCCTAAAAATATATATTTGTTTCTTTCTAATAGAAAAAACTCTAACCATTCTTAGCAATAGTTCAAACAACGAGCTTGTTAAAGAACTATTCTAAAAGCAAAGCATCTTACACATTATAATAAGATGCTTCTTTATGTGGCACTATGATTGCACAAGTGCTTTGTTCGGGGTGTATTTGGAAAGTTTCACTAAGTTCCACACCAAACTCTTCAGGACGCAATAAATCAAAAATTAATCTACTCATCTCTAAATCTGGACAAGCAGCGTAACCTGGTGAGTAGCGGCAACCTGTGTATTGTTTCATTTGAACATCTTTAAGAGTATTCCCCTCTTTTGGCACAATATCTAAGTCCAGTCGTATTTGTTTGTGGACAATTTCGGCTAAGGCTTCTGCTAATTCAACACCTAATCCGTGAACGTGGTAGTACTCTTGGAATTTTCCTTCATCGTATAAACCTCTTTCATAATCACTTATTTGTAAACCTGAACTAACACAAGTAAAGGCTATGACATCGAGTTTATCTGAAGTAAAGAAGTCCGCAATACATCGGTGGGGAGGTCTTGATTGTCTTGGAAATTCAAATATTTTAATTGCTTCTTGAAGTTCGGGAATTTTTTGAGCTTCTTCTTGATTGTTGTAAAGATATTTTTCATCAAAAATATACAATTTATTATCCACGGCTAAACAAGGAAAATATCCGTACAATACAATGGGGTCTAAAAGGTTTTTATCTAAAAACTCACCTTTTAGCTTGTCATATAAAGGCTGAACCAAATTTTCTTCTTGTTCTAAAAACTTTTGCGTACTTAAATCTGCTCTTTTGTAGCCCCATCGTTGTCGAAACAGAACTCTATGGTTGATCCACTCAAATGCCAACTCTTTATTAAAGTTTTTTTCGTGCATTACTTTTCGTCCCCAAAAAGGAGGAATAAGCTGTTTTGAGCTTCGCTTTGGCATCTCTATATTTTCAACATTGGGAATAATTACTTTTTCTTTGGGTTTAATTTTTTCTTCATCCATAACAATTTCATCGGCTGCTAGTTTGGTGTTTAAATCCCCTTTTTCAATGCGTTGCATAGAGACCACTCCATCAAAAGCATCACGACAATAAAAAATAGGACCATCGTAAAGAGGTCGGCAATAGTCGTTTATAAAAGCTTTGGTTAAGGCAGCTCCTCCTAAAAGTACAGGAATATCAATGCCTTGTTTTTTTAGTTCTTCTAGATTATCTTTCATAACTGCTGTACTTTTAACCAACAAGCCACTCATACCAATAGCTTGGGCTTTATGCTCTTTAACTGCAACTATAAAGTCGTTAATATCGGCTTTTATTCCAATATTTATAACTTTAAATCCATTGTTGGACAAAATAATATCGACTAAGTTTTTTCCCACATCGTGAACATCGCCTTTAACGGTGCCTAAAACTAAAACTGTTTCAGTGGCTTTCTCTTCTTTGGGCAAATACGGGTTTAAATAATCCACCGTGGCTTTCATGGTTTCTGCACTTTGAAGCACAAAAGGTAACTGCATTTGCCCTGAACCAAAAAGCTCACCAATTATTTTCATGCCATCAATTAACCATTCATTAACAATTTTTTCAGGAGCTACTTCTTTTCGTACTTCTTCTACTAAAGGGATAAGTCGCTCTTTGTCGCCATCTAAAAGAAGTTTTTTTATTTTCTCTTCACTGCTTAAAGCATTGTACTCATCATCTGTTTGTTGTTCAACCGCACCCACGGTTGAAAAGTGTTCAATGAACTTAAACAAAGGGTCACCATTTTCTTGATTATTAAAAAGTAAATCATCACACGCTTTTTTATCTTCATCGCTTATTTTATTCATAGGTAAAAGATGTTTAACATTCACAATGGCAGAGGTTAACCCAGCTTCCACACAATGGTGTAAAAACATAGAGTTTAAATAGACTCGAGCATTGGCATTTAACCCAAAAGAGATATTAGACAACCCTAAAGTGGTACCCACTTCTGGGTGCATTTTTTGAAACTCTCGTATGGCTTCTATGGTTTCAATTGCAGCCGTTCGGTACTCAGCATCCCCACTTCCTACGGTAAATACCAACATATCAAAAACCAAATCAGCTGGGTTAAATCCGTGTATATTTACGGCTCTTTGGTAGATGCGTTCAGCGACTTCTACTTTTCTTTTTTTATCTTTAGACATTCCTATTTCATCTATTACCAAACAGACCAAACTTGCCCCAAATTTTCTAGCTAGTGAACACACCTCATCAAACTTATCTTGCCCATCTTCTAAGTTTACAGAGTTAATAATTGGCTTTCCACCAATTTGCTTTAATGCAACTTCTAACGCTTTAATTTGAGTAGAATCGGGCATAAGAGGGAGTTGTATTTTTTGAGAATATAACGCCACCACTTCATTCATATCTTTGGTTTCATCACGCCCTGCAAACCCCACACTTACATCTATAACATGCGCCCCTGCTCGTACTTGTTGTTGAGCAACACTTAATGTGCCTTCATAGTCATTGGCTTTTAAAAGTTCTCTAAACGCTTTACTTCCCGTGGCATTACTTCGCTCACCTATTAACAGAGGTGCTGGTTTTTGTTTTAAAGGTACTGTCATAAACAGTGATGCCAAAGAGGGTTCAACTTTTCCCGTAGGTGCTTTTGGCACAATATCTTTAATGCCATCGGCTAGTGCTTTTATGTGTTGAGGAGTAGTCCCACAACACCCACCTAAAAAAGCTACTCCATCAAAATTTAAGAACTCTTTTTGTAAATCCACAAACTCTTTAGGCCCCATAGGATAATAGGTATATCCCCCTTTATTTTGTGGTAACCCTGCATTTGAGTGTACAGAAATAGGAAATTTACACATTTGACTAAGCGTCTTAACATGTTTAGCTACTTGCGCAGGTCCCGTTCCACAATTAAATCCCAACGATAAAATATTAAAAGGTTCTAAAATAGTTGCAATAGTTTCAGCATCTGTTCCTATTAACATGGTGCCACTTAACTCAATGGTTACTGAGACCATAATAGGAATATGGGGAGCTAAATCGCTAAGTGCATGAAGTGCTGCTTTTATTTGCAAAGGGTCTTGACAAGTTTCAAGTAAGAAAACATCAACGCCCCCATCTATCATACCTTGTGCCATAATTTTATAGCCCTCATACATAACATCATAGGTAATATGCCCCAAACTAGGCAGTTTTGTACCAGGACCTACTGAACCTAAAACAAATCTAGGTTTTAGGGGCGTGCTAAATTTTAGACACACCTCTTTAGCAATTTGGCAACCCAATTTGGAAAGCTCATAACTTCTATTGCCTATGCCATAGTCTTCCAAAACCCAAGGCATTGAACCAAAAGTATTGGTACTTATAAAATCTGCATCGGCATACGCATACGAAGCATATATTTTTTCTAACACATGAGGAGCAGTAGCATTTAAAAGTTCATTGCACCCCTCAAGATCTTCGCCATTTTCACCCAACCACTCTTGTGGTTTAATCTGGGCTAACTGAAGTTGTGTTCCCATAGCTCCATCAATTACCATAGGGCGTGTTTTTATAATATTTAGTAGTGTTTCTTTCATAGCTTATATATCAACTTTTTTATTAGATTAAGGCAAGATTATATCTTTTTAAAGGTCAAAAGAAGTTGAAAATGTGGAACTTTCAAAAGCTATCAAAGAGTATAAATAACACCTGTGAGACTGACCTTGAAAAGTTTTTTAAAGTTCTTTATGCTTTTTTCCATTGAAGAATAAAACCATATCAAGTCTTATTTTCTCTTTTGTACTCAAAACTAAAAATTCAAACCCACCTACAACTTCCATAGTTTCAACTAATCCTTTTATAGTTTTCTTTTCATTATCTTCAAAATAAATCACAGTTGATGGGATTTTTCTTTGCATTGCAACAGTTAACTGGTCAAAAAACTCACATGAAATTGGTTGGTACATAGTAGCTCCTAGTTATTAAAGCAATATATCGTTTTTTGGGTCAAAAGAAGTTTTAATGTTTGAATATGCTCTTGAAAAGCAGAGTTTTCCGCTCTTTTCTTTTTTTGTCCAATATATGTAATGATGGCTCTCTATACCGACCAAATAAATTTCGGTTTCCGTTTGGGATATTTCGGAACTCGAAACGCAGTACTCGAGCAAAAGTTACAAGGAGTTTAGAAGCTGAAACAACTGTAGGAAAGCCTTTAATAAATTGAGTAAAAAAAAGCTCATAATCTCTTCAAATAAAAAATTTAAATATTCTTATCCTTTATTCCAACATCTACAGAAGCTGAGTGTTTGTTTTTAATTATTTATTTGAGTAGATTAAAAAAATAGAAAATCAGGACAAAGCGAAAAATGAGATAGTTAAGTATACTGTCCCCGGAATATTCGGAATATTACAAATATTGACAAAAATCTCTGAAATAGGAAATATTGTCAAGGATAATAAAAATTTACTTCAAATTATCGCTGTACTGAGAGCTTACACTCAAAAAGAGTTGGGTTTTATGTGCGAAAGTTGAGTAATTTACTAAAAGATAGTTTGAACACTAGGGATTTTTCTCCACATCTGCAGACGCTGAATGTTTGTTTTCTGTTTTCGAAAAAGCCCGAAACTGTTTGAGTAAACAAATGTGCTAAATGCACATTTTTTGCGAGTTTTGCAGGGCAGAAAATAGAAAATAATAAGAGAAGGTAGCTTTGCCGTCGAAGCCGTGGTTGCTTTTGCTTACTTTGTCCACACAAAAGTAAGAAAGCGGAAACTGGAAGTTTTCAAGAGAGATATTAAAGTTAGTTATTTCACACTTACTCACTAATACCAAATTAAATCTAACTTTGATACAATTTTTATATTTAGAAAAAGGTGGCTTCAATGCATTTAAGTCAAGATATAACAAGTACTTTTAAAGAAATAAGTTACCCTGCAGGCAAACTTATTTCTCAAGACAAACGTTAGTTGAATATATAATGAAAGGAAGATAAATCGAAAATTTTACTTTAGACATTATGAGTATTCTAGAAAAAATAATGATAATTTTTTATATTATAAGTATCGTTGTTGTAAGTTATCCTGTATTTTCTTTAAATGAAAATATGACATTATGGATTAGAAAAATTGAGAATTCTACAGAAAAAGGAATTTTTCACATTGCTAAACTATCAGATAAAAAAGCATTAGAAGCTTTTAGTCAGTTTTTTCTTTATGTAGCTATATTTATCTTTATTTTATCCTTCTTGTATTCAAAAATAGTAGGTACAACATATACACCAATTGTGCTAATATCTGGTGTCTGTTTTTATTTTTTTATTTCAATACGAAGTTGGTCAAATAGAAGAGATACCATTATAAAAGATGAATTGTCTAGATTTAAAAAAGATTTTATTTTTATGTCAAAAATTGGTATGGGTTTGTTTTCTACTTTTTTATTATTAGTATATTTAAATGGGGAAAAATTACCTGCATCTTTCTTCAATATAAATGAACTGATGATTTTCATTTCTATATCTTTTGCTCTAATATTAATAATTATTCTTATAATGTCAGGAATTGTAAGCGGTTCATTATTAACTTTTGTTTTTCTTCCAGCAATAACTACAATACTATATTTAAAAATTGTAATCAGTGCATCTAAATTTTTATCAAACTTTGATAAAATCTACTTGAAAAATATTTTTACAGGATATTTTCTTATTGTAACAGTTGGTCGAGAGGTTCTAAAGTTTCTTTAGTAAAACAATTTTAAGGTTTGATATTTACTCCACAACTAACAATAAATTCTAAATTCCAAGGACAGTTTACCTAATTATAAAAGTGTTTAAGAAACTTCAGCAATATGGGGTTTCATATCTCTATGATAAAATAAAATTATTGACATAGGTAGATTAGAAAAATATTACCTCAGAACAAAAGCGAAAAATGAAGATAGTTATGTATACTGTCCCCGGAATATTCATTGGAATATTCATGAATATTCATGAATTTATTGGAATCTATGTGCGAAAGTTGAGTATTTAATATTTAAAATGTCCTCTAATAAATAGTTACAATCATATGATAAATCGAACAATTAAAAAAAGGTATATATTACATGAATGAATCAAATGTAAGTGTAGTCATTAATATTTCTTCTATTCTTGACTTATTACAAAATAATATAATAATTAGTTTCATAGGAATAGGAGGTGTATTACTTGGTTTAGTTAAATTAACTAAAGTTATATTAGAACATCTGAGAGAAAAAGATAAACAGGCTAAAGAACAAAGACAAAGTGAATATAAAAATTTAAAAGAAGTTCTTCTAAAATTTAATAATAAAGAAGTTTCGTCAATAAATACAATATTATTCAATAAGAATCTTACTTTTGATCAAATGATGAAGGTAAGTGAGGAAATTCATAAGTTATATACAAAAGATAATAACTTGTTTATTTCACAATTAAGCTTATTCAAAAGCAAGATACTTAATAATGTAAAAGAAAAAAATATTGCCTATAGGCAACATATTTCACTAAATAATGTACCTGCTAATAAAATTGATACAAATATTAATAAAGATAATATAAAAAGTGTTTTAAAGCTTCATATCGAGTTGAATCATGAAATTGATAAATTACCTTTATATATTAAAACACAGTTTCATTTATATTTAGAATTTAATAAGATATTAGTTCAAGAACTAACTAATATACAAACAAAATTTGCTAGAAAATTAGGCTTGTGAAGATTATAACAAAACATAGGAGCCAATAAGTTACCTAACGGCAACTTATTGGCTATCTTTAACAGTTACATGACAAAAACGATATAATTTAAATGGAAATTAAAGAATAGATACTGATTCTATCTGCCATAATTGTTGTAACTGGATGGTTTATTAATAGCTACCTAAATAGAAGGCACGAAATTTCAAAAAAAAGACTTGAATACAGATTAGAAACTTTACACTCTTTTTTAACAGTTTATTTATCTCTTTCAGCATCTCCCAAGCCATTTGATGATGATAAAAAACTAAATGACAAAATAATAAATGCAAGCGTTAATTTTCAACTTTACGGCTATCAAGATGAGTCAAAGTTATTTCAAGATTTTGTAGTAACATTAGAAAAGCATGACAACAACGAAGTAACAGTTACTGTAAATAAACTGATTAAACTTACAAGAGCTAGAATTAGAAATGAGTTAAAACTACCAAAGTTTGACTTGTAAAAAACATATAACAAGTACTAGGAGAGAAATACGAAGCCATAGCGTGGCTTCGTATTTCTCGAAATTCCGGGGACAGTTTACTTTATTACAAAAATGTTTAAGAAGTTTCAGCAATATGGGGTCTCATATTTCTATGATAAAATAAAATTATTGACATGGGTAGATTAAGAAAATAGAAAATTAAGACAAAAGCGAAAAATGAAGATAGTTAGGTATACTGTCCCCGGAATATCATGGTATCTTTGAGCTTCGAAAAGCACTTTATGAAAAAGAAATCGATTTAAATATTACAGAACAAATAAACCAAAAGAAATCAATATAACAAATCATAGGAGCCAATAAGTTACCTAGCGGTCACTTATTGGCTCTATTCAAACGTTAGACTACAAAAGGACATAATAGAAATTCCAGGGACAGTTTACCTAATAAAAATTCCGGGGACAGTTAAAATTCCGGGGACAAAATTCCGGGGACAGTTTGCCTAATTACAAAAGTGTTTAAGAAGTTTCAGCAATATGGGGTCTCATATGTCTATGATAAAATAAAATTATTGACATGGGTAGATTAAGAAAATAGAAAATCAAGACAAAAGCGAAAAATGAAGATAGTTATGTATACTGTCCCCGGAATATCTAGTAGAGAATTTAAAAGGTCTTTTGGACATCCTCCTAGTGAGATTAAGAATATAAAGTAATAAGAGAAGCATAATTATCTTTTTGTGTTTTTGTGTATGATATTGACACTTTTATGTATATAATTATCCATATCAATATGTTATTATACATAAAATAAAGGCTTATAGTGAAAATAATTAATTCTATTTAATCAATATTTTATACTTTAGATATGAAAGATAATCTTGCATGGTCATAAATATAGTTATAAACAACAGTAAAAACAAGAACAAATATAATAAAACCTATATCCATTATAAATGCTTCTGCTAAACCTATTTTTAAAAAAAATGCAATAAGTGGAAGAGTAGGGAAAACTAAACCTATTTCAAAAAGTATTGCATGAATAGATCGTGTTTTTAAAGTTCTTTTTTCTCTATCACCTATAACATATCTATCAAAAATAAAATTAAATATAAAATTCCATATAACAGCAATAATACTAAGTAAAATGGCAAGAGTAAAAACTTTAGTGATATCTTCATTTATTATGTATTTAAGTACAATTGTAAAAATTGTGATTAACATTATCTCAAATAGTATTGAGTGTATTAATCGTTCTTTAAAACTCATTTTTTATCCTTTTATATCTTTCTTAGAAAGATATAATATATTTACTTAATTTTAGCTTCCTAGGTAAGGTAAAATACAATCAATATTATGCTATGATTTTATTATGAATATAAAACAATTCGAATCAAACCTCCTGCAGGTAAAAAAATTAACTCCTCAATTATTTAAAGAGACTATGCAATTATCATTGCCTTTTTTTTTACTTCATAAAAGAATACATGATAATGGCGAAAATTTAATATTAAAAGAGTTCAATATAAATCAAAGTGAACTGAATGTATTAGCTGCTTTATATTATGATGGTGGAGAATATTTTACGATGAGCCCCACAAGTCTATATGATTTTATGCTATTTTCATCAGGTGGAATGACAAAACTTTTAAAAAAACTTGAGAATAAACATTTAATTCAAAGAATAGAAAATAGCTCAGATAAAAGAAGTAAATTAGTTCAAATAACAGATTTAGGAATAGACATAACAATAAAAGCATTAAAAGATATTTTAACCGTAGAAGATGGATATTTTTCTAAGTTAGACAAAAAGGAACAAGCTATTTTTAAAAAACTTATTTTTAAAATGTTGGATTAATAGAATATCTAAACAAAAATTCCAAATTCCGGGGACAGTTTACCTAATTACAAAAGTGTTTAAAAAGTTTCAGCAATATTGGGTCTCATATCTCTATGATAAAATAAATTATTGACATGGGTAGATTAAAAAAATAACAAATCAGAACTAAAGCGAAAATGAAAAAGGAGCAGACCGAAATAAATTTCGGTTTCCGTTTGGGTTATTTTGGAACTCGAAACGCAGTACTCGAGCAAAAGTTGCAAGGAGCTTGGTGGTTGGTGATTTGTGGGAGTTTGTTGTTATTTTTACTATTGTTTGAAGACTGCCTTAAATAAATTTAAGGTTCCTAATATCTTTTGTAAGTTGAGTTTAGAGAAGTTAAAAATATCAAACAAATCAAAAAAATAAATGAGGAAAGTCGAAGACCTTTAAGCCGTTGGTGGTTTTTGTTACTTTGTCCACACAAAAGTAAGAAAGCGAAAACTGCAAGTTTTCAAGAGAGATATTAATGTTAGGTATTTCACACTTACTTACTAACACCAAATTAAATCTAAATCTGATACAATTTTTTATATTTAGAAAAAGGTGGCTTCAATGTATTTAAAAGCAAAAAAAGCTGTTGTAATTGGTATTAAATAATTATGAAAATCTCTTATCACCGTAGGCGTAAAATTAAGACAAGAAGAATAGCATTAAGAGAGCTGCTTTTAAATGGTATTGAAGAACCATATGTTTTAGCAAAAGAGTTAAAGGTTACCTTGCCCACTATAAAAAGAGATTTGGAAGCACTTAAAACTATGAGTGAGGAAGATTTTACTTTTGAAACCAGACAAACCTCTCAAGAAATCCTTGACAAAAAAGATATTATATTAAAAATGTTGGATAATGAAGCGTATTATAATGAAAATGGCGATTTAAACATATTAAAAATAACAACAGAGTTAAATACAAGCCGTGCAACCGTTATGTCGGTTTTAAATGGAGAGTAAATTCTCATAAGAAAACAAAAGTTGAAATTAGGTAATTATGAAATATATTTTATTAATATTATTGTTTATTTCCACCTCTTTAGCACAAGGATTTAATATTTTAGATTTAAAAACTTCTTCGCATGAATCCTCTTTGATATATAAAACGGTACCCAGTTCTAAAAAAGCTGTTTTATATATTCATGGGTTTAATGATTACTTTTTCAATGAAGAATTAGCTCAGAAATTTCTTGAAAAGGGGTATTCCTTTTTTGCCATTGAGCTTCATAATTATGGAAAAAAATTAAATGTTAACTCAAATCCTTACTTCTTTAAAGATATTCATGAGTTTGATGAAGAGCTTACTTTAGCCATTTCACATATTAAAAATGATTTTGGAATTACGGATATAACTCTTTATGGTTATTCTCAAGGTGCATTAGTAGCAACGCTTTATGCCAATGGGCATAAAAATATTAATCGGCTTATTGTAGACAGTGCTTTTTTTGATTTTGAAGTGCCTCTTTTTATAAAAAAGTTTATTTTACCTTTTGTTGCTTTTGTGGGTAACCATTTTCCTTCTATAAAAATAAACTTAACCTCTCCTAACACCTTTGGGCAATCGTTGCATAAAGATTTTTATGGCGAATGGGATTTTGATATTTCACTAAAACAAATACAAACAAATGCCCCTATTTATTTAGGCTGGATTCATGCCATTTATCAAGCGCAGCAAACACTTCATAAAAAACTTAATTTAAATATTCCGGTATTATCTTTGTACTCTAATATCTCCTCTAAAAATTTGTACTTTACAAGCGATATTGTTTTAGATGTTAAAACAATAGAGTACTATTCTAATTTTTTAAATGATAATCCTAATTTAACCACGCATAAAGTGATACAAAACTCCATACATGGTGTTACTTTATCACAAGAACCTGCACGAACAAAAGCCTATATTGCTATCTTTGAGTGGCTTAAAAAGACAAATTAATGATTTTTTTGTTACCATTACTGCAATTATTTTTTTAGGAGCTTCGTTATTTTAGTGCAAAGATTAAAACTTATTGTTATAACTTCTCTTCTTCCTTTTTTTATTCATGGGTGTGTTTCTAATCAAGAGAAAGTTAATATTACTCATTATCCTTTAAATATTGAAGAAAAAATTGAAGTTCCTAATTCGTGTAAATTTGAATATATTCCCTCTTTTTCTACTGTTGCCGTTATGGATTTTACCAACAATTCCACCTTTGGAAAAGCAGAAGTCTACGACTCTACAACCACAAAAAAAGGAAGTGCTATTGCAGGAGTTATTGTAAATGACCAAGGTGTTGGATTAGGGGGCGCTAAAAAATCGACTAAAAAAACAGTAAATGTAAAGAGAAAAGTAGATGCAAAACTCTCACAAACGCTTACTCCTTTACTTGAAACCAAAATAGCTCAGCTAAGTGGCACCACAATAGTTGCAAGAAATGATATTGAAAAAATCAATACAGAGTTAAAGCTTCAAGATTCAGGGTTATTGGATACTTCTAGTGTATTAGAATTTGGAAAACTTTTAGGAGCCAAATTTATTGTAACGGGTTCCATTGATAATGTGGAAATTAACCACAGAAACAATGAAGGAGCTGCTGTTGCTGTTAACAATGCTACTTCAAAAAGCAAAGATTCAGGCATACAAATTGCAGGTTTATTTGGACGAGTGCTGACTTCTATTACCGATGGTATTTTAATTAAAACCACTATTACAATTAAAGTTCTTGATGTTCAAACAGGAGTTATTTTACACTCGCAAACGCTATACGATGATGTAAATATTGGAAAATTTAATAACCCTAGTTACGATGTCTATATTGGTGGAATTAAAGCAGCAATTATCTCCTCTTTAGAGAAGTTAAATTATGATTTTTCCAATCATTTTTCTTTAAGAGGGTATATTACTAAAATTAAAACAGATGGAAACCATCATCTTGTGCAAGTTAATTTAGGAAGAAACAGCAACATTAAAGCCAATCAGCGTTTTAAAGTTTACACCATAGAAGAGACCATTGACCCATTTACTGGTGAGATTAGATGCGATAAAACTGAATTGCCCATAACACTTAGGTCAACTTCACATGTTACGCAAACACATTGTTGGTTAAAAACAGAACAACCCAATTGTGATTTAAAATTGCTACAACTGGTTGAAAGCACACAAGACCAAGGAGGATTTTTTGAATTTTAAAACAGTTATTTTTACAGCATTGTTCATTTTTTTTAGTGGCTGCGTAGGGCAAAAAAATGTTCCTGAAGCTTCTAAGGGTATTCCTTCGTGGTATTTAAGCCCTACTCCGAACTCCAACACTTATTTGTATGGTGTGGGTGAAGGAAAAAATATGCAAGAAGCAAAAAACAGTGCCTTAAACGATATGGCATCGCGTTTAAGTGTTAATATTGATTCCACCATTAATCAAAATAAACAAAGTATTTCCTCTTCTAAAATTAACTCTTATGAGAAAAAACTCACTCAAAATATTAATGTAGAAGTTAAAAAAATTAACTTTACCAATGCTGCTATTGAAAGTTCTGAAGTTATAGGAAACTCTTTTTTTCTCTTAATGCGAGTCAATAAAGAGGAGTTGTTTAATAACCACTTAGAGAGTTTTTCATTACATCAAACTCAAATTAGCAACACACTAAAAGCTAATCAAAAACGCCCTGTGCTGGAGCAACTTTACACCTTAGAAAAACTTCTTCCTACTGTTGAAAAAGCAACCTCACAAGCACTTATTTTAAATGCCATTAATAAAGAATTTAACAGCAGCACTCCTATTGAAAAACATCATCAAGTAACTCTTCAGTATGAGGAATTAAAAGAGAGTTTAGCGTTTAAAATCTCAACAAATTTACCGCAAAAACCTTTTGCTTTACAGTTAATAGAAACTCTAAACAAAGCAGGTTATAAAGCCGTTGATAAAGAGTTTAATGCAGAGATTAAACTTAATAACACCGTAAATTACTCTGTTGCAATGGGGTGGCATATTGCAAAAGTATCTACTTCTGTAATGGTTGTTTCCGCTGGTAAAATTGTTTCAAACAGTGTTATTAACAGTGTGGGTCGTTCCTCTTCATCAAAAGAAAATGCACTAATAAGTGCCTCTTTATTTTTTAAAAATGAACTTGACAAAAAAGGGGTAGATGCCCTTTTATTCCCACAATAACGCTTAAAAGAATCTAACTTATCTTTAATAAAAACTTAGCTACACTATTGGCTTAAAATTTCAATTTAGGAAAATAAAATGACTGAAGCAAAATATATTTGGATGGATGGAGAATTTAAAAATTGGCACGAAGCAACAACGCACGTGCTAAGCCATACGCTTCATTACGGAAACGGTGCTATTGAGGGAACAAAAGCTTACAAAACAGTCGATGGAAGATGTGCTATTTTTAAACTTCAAGAACACACACAACGACTAATCAACTCAGCTAAAATGACACTAATTACTGTTCCTTATTCAATAGAGGAATTAAATAAAGCTCAAGTGGAACTAATGCAAAAAAATGAACTTTTTGAAGGCGCATATATCCGACCTTTGGTTTATTTAGGCTATGGTGTTATGGGCTTGTATCATAAAGAAGCTCCTGTACAAGTAAGTGTTGCTGCTTGGGAATGGGGTGCATATTTAGGCGATGAAGGGCTTAAAAAAGGGGTACGAGTTAAAATATCTTCTTTTACTCGAACGCCAAACACTTCAGGTATGGGGAAAGCAAAATCGGTTGCAAATTATCTAAACTCTCAAATGGCAAAATATGAAGCCGTAGAAGCTGGGTACGATGAAGCACTTTTAAGAGATGACCAAGGTTATATTGCAGAGGCTTCAGGGGCTTGCTTCTTTATTGTACGAAATGGGGTTGTGATAACTCCTCCAAATGATAACTCGCTAGAGTCAATTACACAAGCTACGGTTATTGATTTAGCTCATGATTTAGGGTACGAAGTAGTACGAAGACGAATCACACGAGAAGAGATTTATATTGCCGATGAAGCATTTTTT